>JAKURY010000004.1 GCA_022452145.1 Acidimicrobiales bacterium
GACCTGCTGGACCGTGCGCTGGCCGGGAAGGTGGCCTGGCTCTCGGGCCTACGGCGCGACGACGGCAGGGAGCGCGCGTCGGCGCGGATCGTCGAGGTGGACCACCGCGGCCTGGTCAAGGTCAACCCCATGGCCGCCTGGCAAGACGCCGATGCCGCCTCCTACGTCGAACGCCACGACGTCATCCGGAACCCGCTATTCGCCGAGGGCTACACCTCCGTAGGATGCTGGCCGTGCACCGAGCGACCCGCTTCGGGTGCCGACCCCCGGAGCGGCCGCTGGGCCGGATCCGCCAGGACCGAATGCGGACTGCACCTGTGACCACCTCCCCGTATCCCGTGAACCTCGACCTGCAGGGTCGCCGGGCCCTGGTGGTGGGTGGCGGCGACGTCGCCGCCCGGAAGGCCCGCGGCCTGCTGGCCGCCGGAGCCCAGGTCACCGTGGTGGCTCCGGAGGCGGTTGACGAGATCGCCAACGACCACCGGGTCCGTTGGCACCAGCGCCCCTACCGACGAGGTGAGGTGGCCTCGTACAGGCTGGCCGTCACCGCCACCGGTGACCCGACGGTCGACGGGCAGGTCTACTGGGACGCCGAAGCGTCCGACGTCTGGCTGAACAGCGCTGACGATCCCGAACACTGCTCGTTCACCCTCCCGGCGGTCACCACCCGCGACGACCTCCAGGTGGCCGTGTCCACCAACGGCCGCAGCCCTGCGGTCGCCGCGTGGCTGCGCCGCACGATCGACGGTGCCATCGGCCCGGAGCATGCCACCGTCCTGACGCTTGCCGCCGAGGTCCGAACCGAACTCCGGGAAACTGCCGGCAGCAGCGAGTCAGCGGGCTGGGAGGCCGCCCTGGACGACCACCTGCTGGACCTGGTCCGGGCCGGCGACCTTGCGGCGGCCCGGCAGCGCATACGGACCGCCGTCGGCCTCGACGACCCCCTCATGGACGGAGCGATCCTGTGACCGTGCACCTGGTTGGCGCCGGCCCGGGCGACCCCGACCTGCTCACCGTGCGGGCGCTGCGCCTGCTGGAGGCCGCCGACGTCGTCATCCACGACCGACTGGTGGACCCACGGGTACTCGACCTGATCGCCCCGTGGGCAGAGGTGATCGACGTCGGCAAGCGCCCCGGCGGACCGGCCGACGCCCAGGATCGCATCCACGACGTGCTGGTCGACGCCTCGCACAGGGCCGACACCGTCGTCCGCCTCAAGGGTGGCGACCCGTTCGTGTTCGGCCGTGGCGGCGAGGAGGCGGAGGCACTCAGTCGGGCCGGAATCGACGTGGCCGTGGTTCCCGGCATCACCTCGGCCGTGGCCGGTCCGGCCGCTGCGGGCATACCCGTCACCATGCGGGGCCACGCCAGCGGGTTCACGGTGGTCACCGGCCACGAGGACCCGACCGCAGGACGCCACCTGGACTGGGACGCCCTGGCACGCCTCGGCACCACCCTCATCGTGCTGATGGGTGCATCGCGCACCGCGGCCATCGCCGAACGGCTCCTGGCCGGCGGCATGGCTCCGGGCATGCCGGTGGCCGTCGTCGAATCGGCCACGACCACCGCCCAGCGAACCCTGCGGACCACCCTGTCCGAACTCGACAGCCACACCGTCAACGCACCAGCCGTCCTGGTGATCGGCACCGTCGCAGCACTCGAGGTGACCGACGAGGCCGGGCTGGAACGACTCGTCGCCGATGTCGCCCTGACCGAGCGCTCATCCCACTGACCCACATGCCCGAGGAGAGTCGACCATGACACAGCTCACCAACCCCACGGACGTCTCCCCCATCCATCCCGAGATGGCGGCCGACATCGCCAAGTTCGAGGAGATGCTCGCCGACTACCAGGCCGGCCGTATCGCCGAGGACGTCTTCCGGGTCTTCCGGTTGAACAACGGCATCTACGGCCAGCGCCAGGGTGGTACCAGCCAGATGGTGCGGGTCAAGGTGCCCTACGGCGCCATGACCGCCGACCAGCTGGACCTGCTGGCCGACGTAGTGGACGACCACAGCCGGGGCTGGGGACACATCACGACCCGGCAGAACATCCAGTTCCACTTCGTGGAGTTGGCCGAGATCCCGACCGTCATGCGCAGGATGGCCGAGGTCGGCCTCACGACCCGTGAGGCGTGTGGCGACACGGTGCGCAACGTGCAGGGCTGCCACCTGGCCGGCGCCTGCCCCCTGGAGGTCCTCGACGTCACCCCGTGGGCCGAGGCCGCCTACCGGCACTTCGTCCGCAACCCGCTGGCCCAGCGCCTCCCGCGGAAGTTCAAGATCAACTTCTCTGGCTGCGACACCGACTGCGGCCAGGCCATGTTCAACGACGTCGGCGTGATCGCCGCCACCCGCACGTTCGACGACGGCAGCGTGGAGCAGGGCTTCCGGGTATACATCGCCGGCGGCCTCGGCACCACGCCGTTCCCGGCGCTCGCCCTGGAGGAGTTCACGCCGAAGGAGGACCTGCTGGCCACCATCGAGGCCGTGCTCCGGGTGTTCGAGCAGACCGGCAACCGTGACAACAAGCTCAGGGCCCGCCTCAAGTGGGTGGTCGACCAGTTGGGCATCGACGAGGTCCGGCGCCGGGTGCTGGCCACCCGCAAGCTGCTGCCCGCCTCCTCCACCTGGCCGGGAGGCATCCCCACCGTGGTCACCGAATGGGGCGACGAGCCGGCCGGCGTGGCCGACGGCGTCACCCCGACGGCCATGGGCCAGGGAACGCCGGTGACCCTCGGCGCCCTGAGCGACTACGACCGGTGGGTTGAGGCAAACGTGGTCAGGGGCGCCGCCAACGGCACCGTGTCGGCCTACGCCTGGTGCGAGCTGGGCGACGTCACGTCCGGCCAGTTCCGGGCTGTGGCCTCCATAGTCCGGGAGTTCGACGTGGACGTGCGGGTCACCAACCGGCAGAACCTGGTGCTGCGCGACCTCACGGAGGCACAGCTTCCGGACCTGTACGAGCGACTGGTCGCCGCCGGCATGGCCCGCCCGGGTGCCGAGCTCTCCCGGGACGTCGTGGCCTGCCCCGGCGCCGACACCTGCAACCTGGCGGTCACGCAGAGCCGCGGCCTAGCCAGCGCCATCGGGGCCGCCCTGGACGAGGCCGGCCTGGCCGAGGTGGGCGGCGTGCGCACGAACATCTCGGGTTGCACCAACAGTTGCGGCCAGCACCACACCGCCGACATCGGCTTCTTCGGAGCCGAACGCCGGGCCCACGGCCAGTCGGCCCCCGGCTACCAGATGCTGCTGGGCGGCTACGTGGGACAGGAGCAGATCCACTTCGGACAGAAGGCGCTGCGGCTGCCTGCCAAGAACGCCGCCGAGGCGACGGTACGGGTCGTCAGCCGGTTCGTCGGCGAGCGCCAGGCCGGTGAACGCTTCATCGACTGGTTGGAGCGCGCCGGCGGCGCCAAGGAGGTGGCTGCGGGCCTCAAGGACCTGGACGAGTTCCCGACGCCTGACGAGGGCCCCGAGTACTACGTGGACTACGACGAAACTGGCCCCTATGCGGCCGTCATCGGCGAGTCGGAGTGCGCCACCTGACCCGACCGTCTCCCCGGCGGCACCGGCCATGGGGCAGGATCTCGCCATGGCCCCCGTCTTCCGGACCGAGGACACCCCGCCCTACGGCGAGGTGGAACAGGTGTCGCCGCTGGTCCGCCGGGTGGTGGCCAACAACCCGTCGAGGTTCACCTACCACGGTTCTGGCACGTTCATCGTCGGCCCGGCCGCCGGTGGCGACGTGGCCATCATCGACCCCGGCCCGGCCGATGACGACCACGTGGCGGCCCTGCTGCGGGCCGTGGACGGCCAGCGTGTCACGCACCTGCTGATCACCCACACCCACCCCGACCACTCCCCGGCCGCCGCCGCGCTGAAGGAGGCCACCGGCGCCCCGACACACGGCTTCGGCCCGCATCCCGCCGAGGCCATCCGGGCCCATGAGGAGAGGGTGCGAATGGCGATCGAGGCCGGCGAGGAGCCGGAGTCCGAGGACGGCGAGGGGTCAGGCGATCGGGACTTCGTCCCGGACGTGGTGGCCGCCGACGGCGACGTCATAGCCGGGGCGGGCTTCACCTTCGAGGCGCTCCACACGCCGGGCCACATCTCCAACCACCTCTGCTTCGCCCTCCAGGAGGAGTCCACGCTGTTCACCGGAGACCACGTCATGGGCTGGTCGACCTCGGTGGTCCCGGCGCCGGACGGCGACTTGAACCACTACCTGGCCAGCCTGGGTCTTCTCCTGGACCGGCCCGAGACGACCTACCGACCAACCCACGGACCGGCGATCACCGATCCCATCCCGTACGTGGCGTCGCTCATCGAACACCGGCGGATGCGCGAGCGCCAGATCCTGGACGCACTCGCCGACGGCCCCCGCGACATCGCCTCCATCGTGGTAGATCTGTACGCCGACGTGGACGAGAAGCTCCACAAGGCCGCCGGCGCCTCCGTCTACGCCCACCTGCTGGCCCTCTCCCGGGCCGGACGGGTGGACAGCCTCAGTGAGGGCGACGACTCCGACTGGAAGGCGGACTGGCGCCTGGCCTGACCCGGAAAGGTCGCCGGTCGGTCCGGCAGCCCGGCACCGTCCAACGGCCCGCGTGGAAACGGTCGGACTACGGGTGCCGGCTGGAGACCGAGACGACCTCGCCGGTCATGTACGACGAGTAGTCGCTGGCCAGGAACACCATCACGTTGGCCACCTCCCACGGCTCGGCCGCCCGCCCGAACGCCTCACCCTCCACCAGGGAGTCCAGCAGCTCCTCGCTGCTGCTCCTGGCCAGGAACGGGTGCATGGCGAGGCTGGGCGACACGCAGTTGATCCGGATGCCGGAACCAGCCGCCTCCATTGCCGAACACCTCGTGAGCGCCATCACGCCCGCCTTGGCCGCCGCGTAGTGGGTCTGGCCGGCCTGTGCCCGCCATCCGACCACCGAGGCGTTGTTCACGATCACACCGTGGCCCTGGGCCTCCATGATCCTCAGGGCGGCCCGAGTGCAGCGCATGGTGCCGGTCAGGGTGATGTCCAGAACCCTGTCCCACTCCTCGTCGGTCATGTCCACGAGCCGGGTCTCGCCACCCAGGCCGGCGTTGTTGACCAGCACGTCGATGCGCCCGTGCTCGGCCACTGTCGCGTCCATGAGGCCCTGCACGTCGGCCTCGTGGCGTACGTCGCAGAGCCGGGCCACCGGACGTTGCCCGGCCAGGGCCTCCAGGGCATCGGCGGCCTCGGCGAGGCGACGCTCGTGGACGTCGGAGACGACGACCGTGGCGCCCTCCTCGACGGCCCGCCTGGCGACGGCGAAGCCGATACCGGCTCCGGCCGCCGCAGTGACCACCACGACCTTGTCGGCCAGCAGGCCATGGCCCTCTACGTAGGTGGGAACGGTCATGGCAGGAGGGTAGGCGCGTCGGCGTCGGCGGCTAGGACGCCGTCCCGGCCTCTTCTGCAGCCTTCTTCTCGGCCATCTCCCTCATCCGCCGTTCCAGGTCGGCGAACATCGGCATCTCCTCGGTGCCGATGGCCGTCGGGAGCCTCTCGGCGATCTCGTCCACGGTGAACATCTCACCGTCGTCGGCCGACATGTGCCGCAACTCCTCGGGCTGGTTCCATACGGCTATCCGTTTCCCCGTACAGGTGTAGATCTGAGCCGTCGTGTCCCTGGCGGCGTCCGACATGAGGTACACGGCCAGCGGGGCTATCGCCTCGGGGCCACCGGCCTCG
The DNA here is from genome assembly GCA_022452145.1 of Acidimicrobiales bacterium. Classification (NCBI taxonomy): domain Bacteria; kingdom Bacillati; phylum Actinomycetota; class Acidimicrobiia; order Acidimicrobiales; species Acidimicrobiales bacterium. The sequence goes on from JAKURY010000004.1 coordinate 5,734, forward strand.
ATCTCGAACGGCACGTTCTCCGACATGCGGGTCATGGCCGCCGGGGCTATGCAGTTGGCGTTGATGCCGTAGCGCCGCAGGGCGAATGCCGCACTGCGGGTGAGCGAGACGATCCCACCCTTGGCGGCCGAGTAGTTGGCCTGTGCGGTCGAAGCCACGAAGGCACCGGAGGTGAACCCGACCAGGCTGCCGCCGGTCTCCTGGGAGCGCATGACCGCCGAGGCGGCCCTGTAGAGCGTGAAGTGGCCCTTGAGGTGCACGGCGACGACGTGGTCGAACTCCTCCTCGCTCATGTTGAACAGCATCCGCTCGCGAACGATGCCGGCTACGCATACCACGCCGTCGATGCTCCCCCAGTTCTCGACAGCCGTGTCCACGATGCGATGTCCCACCTCCATCTCCGACACGTCGCCGGCCACCGCAATCGCGGTTCCGCCGGCTGCCCGGATCTCGTCCACCACGCCGTCGGCCACCTCGCTGGACGGATCGCTGCCGTCCATGGTCACGCCGTAGTCGGCGACGACCACGTTGGCGCCCTCGTCGGCGCAAGCCAGCGCGATGGCCCGGCCGATCCCGTTCCCGGCACCGGTGACGGCGATGTTCTTTCCTGCCAGGTGGCCGGCCATTGTCTGCTCCCGGAGTGTTGGGCGAGGTTCAGCGACCTGACGGTCCGTCAGATCCTGTGGTCACCCTAGCGGCGCTCCAGATCCCCGACCCCGACCGGGAAGACGAGTTCGACGGGTCGACGGTCACCGCGCCGGGGCCATCCCACCGTCGGGGGTCACCGCGCCGGGACCATCCCGCCATCGACCGTGAGGCACTGGCCGGTCATGAAGCTCGCGGCATCCGACGCCATGTACAGGACCGCCCCGACCATCTCGTCGGGATCAGCCAGTCGCTTCAGGTAGTTGGATCGGGCCATGCCCGCCGTGCTCTCGGGCCCGGTGTTGCGGACCATGTCGGTGTCCACCGGCCCCGGGGCCAGGGCGTTGACTCGGATGTCCCGCGAGGCGTACTCGGCGGCCATCGACCGGGTGAAGTGCAGCAGCGCCGCCTTGCCGGCCCCGTACATCGACACCCCGGGGGTGTTCAGGAACGCCCCGGCCGAGATCACGTTGACCACCGAGGCGTGTTCCGAGGCCAGCAGGTGGGGCAGGCAGGCCTGGAACAGGAACAGCGGACCCCGCACGTTGACGTCGAACGACTTGGCGAACGCCTCGGGGGTGATCTCTCCTATTGGCTGGGCCACCGAGTTGGCCGCATTGTTGACCAGGATGTCGATGCCTCCGTATGCGCCGACGGCCGCGGCGACCAGCCGGTCCAGGTCGCCCAGGTCGCCCACATGGGCCGGAACGGCGAGGGCCTCGCCACCGGCGGTACGGATGGCGGCCACCGTCTCATTACAGGCGTCGGCCTTCCGGCTGGAGACGACGACCTTGGCTCCCTGGGTGGCGAATGCCTCTGCGACCGCCCGACCGATCCCCCGACTCCCGCCGGTCACCACGGCTACCCGCCCGGTCAGGTCGTGCAGGGCGGCGATGTCGGCTCGGTCCACGTCAGGTTCCGATCTCGGCGAACGGGACGACCTCGGCGCCCAGGGGCTCCACGTCGCCCTCGGGCAGGAAGAAGCGGAAGAACAGGGTGCCCGAGGGCCGACCCTCGGTGTCGATCCAGTTGGGGACACCGGGGTCAGCATGGGCCACGACCATGCGGAAGGAGCCGTCGGGTTCGAGGGTGGTGGTGGCCCGGTTCCGGCTGACCGGCCGGTTCATGTAGTCGAGGGTCTGTTGGAACCGGTTCCAGGCGCACACGCTGGCGAACCGGCACTCGGGCCACCGGCCGGTGACGACCAGCGCCTCGTCGGGCCCGAGCAACCACCGACCCAGGGAATAGTGGGCGTCGGTAGCCGACAGGGCAAGATCGCCCGGCGCCTGGGGCACCGGGAACCCATTGGGGATTCGGCCCACCCAGTCGGGCGGCGCGGTGCGGTCGGCCGGGCGCGGACCGTCGATGGTCTTGCTTCGTACATGGGTGGCGACCCGCCCGATGGCAGCAGCCACCAGGGCGTCATCCCAAGGGGGCGGCGGCCCATCGGGTGGGTCGAGGTTCGAGATGGTCAGCGGCACGTGGACCTCGGCGGCGGCCGACGACGCCCACTCGAAGTAGTGGCGGCTGGTGAGGCGACCGGCGTCGGCCGACAGCCCCAGCCAGTTCCGGTCCCGGGGTTCACCCCCGAGGACGATCTCGTAGGAGCCGTCGGCGACAACGTCGAACTGCATGTCGTTGAGCACCCCGTCGGTGCGGTCCGGGTACGAGCCGTCGAAGGCCCCGGCCTCCACGGTGAACGCCGTGTACACCGCTCCGGCCAGGTTTCCGGTGATCCGGTAGGTGCGGTCGCCCCGGATGGGGGCCTCGAAGTAGACGGCGTCGGCATTGTCGCCGCTGAACTTGCGGGTCGGCGTCACGATCCGGCGCCATACCGGGCGTTCCGGGTCGAACTCGGCGTGGCTCACCAGCCCCGACTGGAGGATGTGGGCGATGGTGCGGTGGGCCTCGGCGACGTCGCGGTCGTCGAGCACCATCCACTCCTCACCGGCGAACCGCTCACCGGCCTCGGCCAGCACCTCGAGCAACCCGGCCCACGCAACACGCGTCTCGGACATCTGCCTCCCCTCAACCCGGCCCCTTCGATCCAGAAACGAGTGTGGCCCGTGACCCGATCGGCGACCGCATCGGGTCGACACCTACGCTGGCCGACGTGCCGACCGACAAGAAGATCCTGATCACAGGGTTGACCGGCCAGATCGGCCATCCGGTGGCCAGGTTCCTGGCGCGGGACAACGAGGTGTGGGGCCTGGCCCGCTATACGGCCGACGGCAGTCGGGAACGGGCCGAGTCGATCGGAGTCCACCCGCACGTGGCCGACCTGGAGACCGGCGACTACGGCGACCTTCCGACAGACTTCACCCACCTCGTCCACTTCGCGGCGTGGCAGGGCCCGACCCCCGACTACGACCGCGCCATCCGGGCCAACGCCGAGGCCACCGGCCTGATCATGGCCCACTGCCGTCACGCCACCGCCGCCCTAGTCGCCTCGACCAACTCCGTCTACCGACCCCACGCCGACCCCTGGCACGCCTATGTCGAGACTGACCCGCTGGGTGATCCGACTGCCCCCCACAGCCCAACCTACGCGGTCTCCAAGGTCGGTCAGGAGGCGGTGGCCCGCACCATGGCCAGGGCCCTGGGCCTGCCGACCACCATCGCCAGGATCAACGCCAGCTACGGGCCCAACGGCGGCCTTCCCGCCTACCACTGCGACGCCATCGCCGCCGGAAGGGCGGTGCCGCTGCGATCTCCCGACCGGTCTCCGTACTCCCCCATACACGAGGACGACCTGGCCGCGCAGGTGGCACCGCTGCTGGACGCGGCGGCGAGTCCAGCAACGATCGTGAACTGGTGTGGCGACGAGACGGTGACGGCCGAACAGTGGTGCGCCCTGTTCGGCGAACGCCTCGGGGTCGAATCCGAGTTGGCCTACTACGACCTTCCGGGAAGCCAGCCGGGCAGCGCGGCCGACCCCACGAAGCGCCGGTCGCTCACCGGCCGGTGCACCGTCCCGTGGCGGGACGGCATGTCGGCCCTGGTCGACCAGCGAACACGTCCGGCCAACGGCTGAAGCCGTTCTACGCCACGTCCGCGGCAAGGACTCAGGCCGGAGTCCACTCACATGGCAGGTGCTTGATCCCGTTCACGAAGTTGGATCGCAGGCGATCCGGCTCGGCCGTCGAACGGATGTCGGGCAACCTCGTTAGGAGGTGCCGGAACATCACGCCGACCTCCCGGCGGGCCAGGTGAGCCCCCAGGCAGAAGTGCGGACCGGGGCCACCGAAGCCGACGTGGGGGTTGGGGTCGCGCTTCACGTCGAACCGGTCGGGCTCGGCGAACACCGCCTCGTCCCGATTGGCCGAGTTGTACCAGAGCACCACCTTGTCGCCGGCCGTGAACTCGTGGTCGCCCAACCTGACACCATCGGTGGTGACAGTCCTACGGAAGTGGATCACAGGACTGGCCATCCTGACTATCTCCTCGACGGCGGTCGGCGTGACGCCGTCGATGTCGGCCAGCCACAGGGCCCGCTGGTCGGGGTTCCCGGTCAGGTAGTGCAGGCCCCAGGAGATGGCGTTGCGGGTCGTCTCGTTGCCCGCCACGCAGAGCAGCACGAAGAAGGAAGCCAACTCGTCGGAGGTGAGCCGCTCGCCATCCACCTCGGCGTTGACGAGCAGCGATGTCAGGTCCTGGCCGTCGCCGCCGCGACGGTCCTCAGCGGTCTCGTGCATGATGGCCGCCAGGCCGGCGCCGGCACCCAGGAGCGCCTCCAACGGATCGACATCCTCCGCGATGTACTCGGGATCCCCCTGGCTGAGCACCACGTTGGAGTGGTTGAAGACCTCGTCGTAACTGTCGGGAGCGATGCCCATCATGTCGCAGATGATCGCCAGCGGAAGGCGGGCCGCCACCTCGGTCACGAAGTCGCACCCACCGCGTTCGGCCACGCCGTCAACGATCGCCACTGCCGTCCGCTCCACGCCATCCTCCAGGGACCGCATCATGCGCGGCGTGAAGCCGGCCGATACCACCTTGCGGAGGCGGGCATGGCGGGGATCGTCCATGGAGATCATCGACCCGAAGAACTCGCGGAACTCCGGTGGCAGGTCGGGGATGTTGGTGCCCTCACCCGAACAGAACCACTCCGGATGGCGGCTGGCCTCGATCACGTCGGCGTGGCGGGTGATCGCCCAGTAGCCGGGACCGGCCGGGAGGAAATCGGTCTCCATCTCGGCAAAGAAGCGGATGGGGTCCTGGCTGCGGAGTGCAGCGAACCCGGCATGGCGGTCGGCCATCGGCCCCGACCAGAACGGGTCCACGTCGGACAGGTCGATGTCGGCAGGTCGTGGTCCAGCGGTTCCCATGTAGCCGGAACCTAGGCCGCGACCCAGCCAGGTTCCCGACCCGGGCACCGCTCCCTCGGCCACCTAGGTTCCCGGCATGACCGTCGATCCGATCCGCGACCTGGCCGACCGGCTGGCCATCGGGGACCTGCTCACCCGTTACGCCACCGCGGTTGACCGGCGCGACTGGGACCTCTACCGGACCGTCTTCACCAGCGACGCGGAGATCGACTACACGTCGGCCGGCGGCATCGCCGGAACAGTCGACGAGGTCGTCGAGTTCCTGGACGGCGCGCTCTCAGGCTTCGAGATGACCCAGCACCTGGTGTCCAACGTGGATGCCAGCGTCGAGGGCGACACGGCCCGGGTGACGGCCATGTTCAACAACCCGATGCGCCTGCCGGACGGCGACACCTGGTTCACCGGCGGCTGGTACCACCACGACCTGGTGCGCACGGCCGACGGCTGGCGCAGCCGGAGGCTCCGCGAGGAATCCGCATGGTTCGACCGTGCGCCCTTCTGAACCCCGACACGAGACGTTCCCGGACACGGCGACCGCGCCGACTTCGCCGATCGAATCGCTTCAGGCGCCGGCCAGACCCCCCGATGACAAGCCCCCATAGAGACAGGCAAGCAAGCATGACCAGCCCCTTCGACTACACCGGCCGCATCGTGCTCGTCACCGGCGCGGCCACCGGTATGGGCGCCGAGACCGCGGCTCTGCTGGTGGAGGCCGGCGCCGAGGTTCACGCCCTGGACATCGCCGAGGTGACCGGTCCGGTTGCCGGCTCCCAGAGGGTGGACCTGGGTGATTCGACGTCCATCGACGGCGTGCTGGACGCCCTACCCGAGCGGATCGACGCCGTCATGAACTGCGCCGGCATCCCGGGCGGTACGCGCTTCGACGCCCGCACCGTCATGCGAGTCAACTTCCTGGGACTACGCCACCTCACAGAGGCGATCTTCGACCGCATCCCGTCGGGCGGGTCGGTCACCAGCATCGCCTCCCTGGCGGGGGGCGGCTGGACCAACCACGTCGCCGAGCTGACCGAGCTGCTCGCCACCGGGGACTTCAGGGCCGCCGAGGCCTGGCTGGATGGTCGGGACGACCTGATCGGCGACGGCTACGGATTCTCGAAGGAGTGCGTCCAGTACTGGACCATGTGGCGTTCCGTCACCGCCATCAAGTCCGGTGTCCGGATCAACAGCATCTGCCCCGGGGTCACCGACACCGCGATCATGGCCGACTTTCGCCAGGCGATGGGCGACAACGCCATCGAGATGACCGCTGAGGCGGGCATAGGCCGGCTGGCCACCGCCGACGAGATGGCCCCAGCCATGGCGTTCCTGGGCAGCGAGGGCGCGGCCAGCTACGTGAACGGCGTGAACCTGGACATAGACGGCGGGTTCATGGCGGCCATGGCCACCGGGCAGGTCGACTTCGCCAAGTACGGATTCGGCGGCTGAGGCCAACCCCCTGGGTCCGACTTCGGCAACCGGAGTTCGCCCGCTTCGGCGACCCCTACGGCCGAGGAGTCGCCCTCCGGGGGGAGCGCCGCCTAGCCGATGATCGATGGGTTCCGGTCCGCCCGGAGGTCCTCGAAGCGGACCATGGACATCTCCAACGTGACGTCATGGGTGAACACCCAGAACCGGCCGGTCCTCACGGCGTCGACCACCCGGGCGGCGACATCCGCCGGTTCGATTCCGCGGCGGTCCAGCATCTCGCCCAGCGCCGCCTGCGTGGCATCGGTGGTTTCGTGGACGTCCACCCAGTCGGGCCGGAGCCGACCCACGTCGAAGATCTCGGTCCGCACCAGCTCGGGGCACAGGCACGACACCCCGACCGGCGTCGGATCCAGCTCCCGGTAGAGCGCCTCCGAGAGGCCGACCACCGCGTGCTTCGAGGCGCAGTACATGCCCAGGAACCCGGTGGTCATGACACCAGCCTGGGAGGCCACGTTGACGATGTGCCCCTCACCGGCGTCCACCATGCGCGGGGCAAAAGCCGTCACGCCATGGGCCACGCCGAGCACGTTGACGTCGAACGTCCAGCGCCACTCGGCCGGCGTCGTCTGCAGCATCGGACCGGCCGGGCCCACACCGGCGTTGTTGCACAACAGGTGAACCGCGTCGTGGCGGTCCCAGGCCGCATTGGCCAGGGCCACCACCGCGTCCGCATCGGTCACGTCGCAGACCACGCCGGACACCGAACCGCCGGCGTCGGCCAGCCTCTCCACCTGGGCGTCGAGGGTGGCTTCGTCGCAGTCCGAGAGGACAACCTGCATGCCTTCGGCCAGGAAGGCCTCCGACATGGCCAGGCCTATGCCCGAGGCCGCCCCGGTGACAACTGCCACCCTTCCGTCCAGTTCCTCGAGCATCCCGTACTCCCGTTGTCGACCAGCCGTTCGCCCACTGCCAGACCAGAGCAGTCGCGAGGTGGACAGGGGCTGCCAGACGGTAGGTGACCGCCGTCCGGCACACCCACGCCGGGACGCCACGGCTACCGTCGCCCCATGCCCGGACCCATGGACGGAATCAGGATCGTCGACCTGTCCGTCGCCCTCACCGGGCCGCTGGCCGCCGGAATGCTCGTGGACCAGGGCGCTAGCTGCGTCAAGGTGGAGCAGGCGCCGACGGGTGACCTGATCCGGTGGCTGGGCAGCACGGTCGCCGGCATCTCGTCCATGTTCCAGGTGGCCAACAGGGGAAAGCGGTCCATCGTGGTGGACCTCCGACATGCCGACGGGCTGGCCATCATCCGGGACCTGATTGCCGAGGCCGACGTGCTGGTCCAGAACTTCCGCCCCGGCGTGGCGGAACGACTGGGCGTCGCCTACGACGACGTACGGTCCATCCGGCCCGACATCGTTTACGCCGACCTCACCGGCTTCGGACCCGGTGGGCCCTACAGCCAGCGCCGCGCCTACGACACGGTCATCCAGGCCCAGTCGGGCCTGGCGGCCAGCCAGACCGGCATCAACGACGACCAGCCCAAGTTCCTCAAGCAGTTGGTGTGCGACAAGGTCACCGCCTACACGGCCTGCCAGGCCATCACCGCCGCCCTCTTCGCCCGGGATCGTGGCGCCGGTGGCCAGCACTTGGAGTTGAGCATGCTCGACGCCTGCATCGCCTTCCTGTTCGTAGACGGCGCCGACCACGAGGTCGTCCTCGACGGCGACCACTCCGGACCCCAGTCGGTGGCCGCCAACAACACCCCGCTTGTCTTCGACGGTGGCTTCGCAGCGGTGACCGTGCCCGGCGACGACGAGTTCCACGGCCTGGCCAGCGCCATGGGCGTGGACAGCTCGGATCCCGACCTCGCAACCATCCAGGACCGCGCCCGCAACCGCGACAAGGCAATGGCCGTCCACCGTGCCGTGCGCCAGCGGGCGACGGGGTTCACCGTGGCCGAGGCGGAGGCCCTCCTGGAAGCCAACCAGGTGCCGTTCGGGATCGTGCGGGCGGTCGACGAGGTGGTGGGCGACCCACAGGTGGTCGCCAACGAGGTCTTCTCCGAGTTCGACCATCCGGCTGCCGGTCGGGTGCGCCACCACCGGCCACCCACCCGGTTCCACGGCACCCCGTGCGAACTCCGGGAACCGGCCGCCCCGACGCTCGGCCAGCACTCCGACGAGATCGTCGCCCAGACCGGCCGCGCCGACCTGATCGACGAGCTGCGCGCCTCCGGGATCATCCGATGACCGTCCCGCCCGGGAGGCGGGAGCACCGCGACCACAGGCGCTACGACGACTACGCCCGGCACCACGTGGAACACGGTTCATCGGAGCTGATCCCGGCGGCCACCGTCATCGTGCTCAGGGACGCTCCCGACGGGATCGAGACCCTGATGCTCCACAAGAACTCGAAGATCGCCTTCGGCGGCATGTGGGTGTTCCCCGGCGGCCGCATCGACGCCGCCGACACGGTGGTCGGCGGCGACGGCAAGCCTGACGATCTGGCTACGGCAGCGGTCGCGGCCGTCAGGGAGGCGGCCGAGGAGGCGTCAGTGTCCGTGGACCCCGACGGCATGGTCTGGTTCGCCCGCTGGGTCCCTCCCCCCGTCATGCCGAAGCGGTTCGCCACCTTCTTCTTCGCGGCCCGCCTGGAGGCCGACGCCGGGTCAATCGCCATCGACGACGGCGAGATCACCGACCACGAGTGGATGCGTCCGGCCGACGCGATGTCCCGACGCGACGGCGGCGAGATCGAGCTGGCGCCTCCCACCTGGATGACCCTGAACCGGTTGGCCGGCTACGCGGACGTCTCCGCGGCGCTGGCCGACCTGGAGTCCACCGATCCCACCTTCTACGAGACCCACATGGCATGGACCGAGAACGGCCCGGTCGCCATGTGGGAGGGCGACGGCGGGTACGAGTCGAACGACCCGACGCGACCCGGACCCAGACACCGGTTGACCATGGTCGAAGACCACTACTTCTTCGAGGACGACAGGGCCTGCGGGAACAACCCGACCTGACCACGACCGGTAGCGCCCACCCGTTCCACCTAGCATCTGCCGCCGTGGACGACGCCCCGACAACGAAAGGCACGACCGCCGCGGACACCCCGGGGTTGACAGGCCTCACCGCCGCCGAGGTGGCCGAACGCGTCGCCGACGGCCGGGTGAACGACGTCCCCGACGCGCCGGTCAGGACGACCGGCGAGATCCTCCGGGCCAACGTCCTGACCCCGATCAACGCCATCATGGGTGCCCTGTTCGCCCTGATCCTCGTGGCCGGATTCCCCGGCGACGCCCTGTTCGCCGGGGTGATCGTCTCCAACAGCATCATCGGGACCGTCCAGGAACTCCGTGCCCGGCGAACCCTCACCGAGTTGGCCGTCCTCTCGGCTCCCGGGGCCCGGGTGGTCCGCGACGGAACTGCCTCCGACATCGAGGTGTCGGGTGTGGTGGCAGACGACCTGTTGGAGCTGCGACCCGGCGACCAGGTGGTGGTGGACGGCGTGGTGGTCGACGCCATCGGCCTGGAGGTGGACGAATCCCTCCTGACCGGGGAGGCGGACCCGGTCGACAAGGCGGTCGGCGACGGCGTCCTGTCGGGCAGCTTCGTGGCGGCCGGCACAGGGCACGTCAGGGCGACCGGGATCGGCTCCGAGTCGTATGCGGTCACGCTCGCCGAGGAGGCAAGGCGATTCACCCTGGTGGACAGCGAGCTCCGGTCGGGGGTGAACGCCATCCTGCGCTGGCTGTCCGTGATCATCCCCCCGGCGGCAGGCCTGCTGCTGCTCCGGCTCCTCGTCACCGAGGACCTCTGGGAGGAGGCGCTGCGGGGCACGGTGGCCGCCGCCGTGGCCATGGTGCCCGACGGCCTGGTCCTCCTGACAAGCCTCTCCTTCATCGTCGGCGTGGTCGCCCTGGCCCGTCGTAAGGCCCTGGCCCGCGAGCTGGCCTCTGTGGAGCTGTTGGCACGAGTCGACACGCTCTGCCTGGACAAGACCGGCACCATCACCACCGGTGAGATCGCCTTCGCGGGCCTCGAGACGATCGGCGCCACCACCGACGGCGAGGCCGCCAACGCGGTCGGCGCCATGGCAGCGGCCGACCCGGCGCCCAATGCGACGCTCGCCGCCCTCGCCGCCGACCTTCCATCCCCGGGCTGGCGTGCCGCAACCGTGGTTCCCTTCTCTTCGGCCCGCAAATGGGCGGCCGCCGACTTCGACGGCCGGGCCACCTACCACCTGGGAGCGCCTGACGTCCTGCTCCCGACGGGCGAATGGGCCGTCGCCCGGGAGCGGGTGGCCGAGTTGGCCGAGGCGGGCCAGCGGGTCCTCGTGCTCACCCGTGCGACAGCCGGCTCGTGTGATGCCAAGACGCTTCCAGCGGCCCGGCTGCCGATGTGCCTGATCCTCCTGGAGGACACGGTCAGGCCTGAGGCACCCGAGATCCTGGCCTGGTTCGCCGAGCAGGGTGTGAGCCTCAAGGTGATCTCCGGAGACCACCCGGCGACGGTCGCCGCGGTGGCCCGTCGGGCCGGCGTCCCCGGGGCCGACCGGTGGGTGGACGCCAGGGACCTCCCCGACGACCCTGAGGCCCTGTCCGACGCCGTGGCCGCCGGTGCCGTGTTCGGCCGGGTCACCCCCCACCAGAAGCGGGCCATGGTCGACGCCCTGCAGGCCCGGGGCCACACGGTCGCCATGACGGGCGACGGCGTGAACGACGTGCTCGCCCTCAAGGACGCGGACATGGGCATAGCCATGGGATCTGGCAGCTCGGCATCGCGCGCCGTCGCCCAGCTGGTCCTGCTAGACGACAGGTTCTCCACGCTTCCCAGGGTGCTGGCCGAGGGCCGCCGGGTCATCAACAACGTCGAGCGGGTGGCGAACCTCTTCATCACCAAGGCCACCTACGCCGTCCTGCTCACCGCCATCGTGGGCCTGTTCGGGGTGCCGTTCCCGTTCCTGCCGAAGCAGCTGACCCTCATCGGCACCATCTCCGTCGGGGTCCCCGGCTTCTTCCTCGCCCTGGCACCCGACGACTCCCTGGTCCGGCCGGGATTCCTGGCCAGGGTGCTGCGCTACGCCCTGCCGGCGGGCACCGCCGCGGCGGCTGCCACGTTCGTCGCCTACGAGGTGGTCAGGCGGAGCGACGCCACGCTAGAGGCGGCCCGCACCTCGGCCACCCTCACGCTCCTGGGCATCAGCCTGGTCGTCCTGCTGGGGATCAGCCGACCGCTCCGCCCCTGGAAGGTCGGGCTGGCCGCCGCCATGGGCGGTTGGTACGCCCTGACCATGGCCTGGTCCTTCCCCCGCGACTACTTCGAGCTGGTCATCCCCCCGACGTCGGCGTGGCTGACGGCTGCGGCCTGCACGGCAGCGGGAGGTCTGCTGGTGGCCGTCCTGCCACGGATCACCAACCGGCGGTAGCCCGCCATGCCCATAGGGGTCGGCGGCTAGCGTCTGCGGGCAGCAGGAGGATCGACGACGATCCCCGCCCGACCCGAAGGGTCCCCGATGACCGACACCGGCACGAGCCTCTTCGCCACCGCACTTGACCAGTTCAACCGCGGCGCCGACCTCATCGACCTCCCCGACGACCTCAGGTCGATCCTCTCGCAGCCCAAGAACGAGATCATCGTCAACTTCCCGGTCCGGATGAACGACGGCACCTACAGGGTGTTTCGCGGCTACCGCATCCAGCACAGCAACCTGCTGGGCCCGTACAAGGGCGGCGTCCGGTTCCACAACATGGTCGACCTCGACGAGGTCAAGGCCCTGGCGTCCTGGATGACCTGGAAGTCGGCCCTCTGCGACATCCCGTTCGGGGGCGCCAAGGGCGGCATCTCGTTCGACCCGACGGTGCTCGAGACCGATGAGTTGGAGCGGGTCGTCCGGCGGTTCACCCATGCCCTGGGAAGCAACATCGGCCCCGACCACGACATCCCCGCCCCCGACCTGGGCAGCAACGCCCAGTCGATGGTCTGGATGATGGACACGTATGCCAACTCGACCGGGGCGACCGAACGCCAGAACGTCAAGAGGATCGTCACTGGCAAGACGTTGGAGACGGGCGGTAGCCCGGGCCGAGAGAAGGCGACCGGGCAGGGGGTCGTGTTCTGCCTCCAGCACTGGGCCGACGAGGTCGGCTTCGACCTGGTCGGAGCCACGGTGAGCATCCAGGGCTTCGGCAACGTGGGGAGTGCCACCGGACGGATCCTCCAGGTCCACGGAGCCAGGCTGGTGGCGGTGCAGGACCACGGCGGCTCCATCACCGACGAGGACGGCATAGACGCCTTCGAGCTGGCCGACTGGGTCCGGGAGCACGGCAGCGTGGCCGGCTTTCCGAGCGCCATGTGGATCGACGACGAGGACTTCTGGTCTGTGCCCGCCGACCTCCTCGTGCCGGCGGCACTGGAGAACCAGGTCACCGCCGAGCACGCAGGACGCATCCAGGCACGGGTGGTGGTCGAGGCGGCCAACGGCCCGACCACGCTGGAGGCCGAGAAGATCCTCGCTCAGCGGGGCATCGACGTCCTGCCCGACATCCTGGTCAACGCAGGCGGTGTCGTCGTCTCATACTTCGAGTGGCTCCAGAACCGGTCGGCCCAGCGCTGGGACCTCGAGGACGTGGACTTCAAGTTGCGGGAGACCCTGTGGAAGGCCTGCGATGCGGTGGTCGACATCCGCAAGGAGCTGGAGATCCAGTCCCGCCGGGACGCCGCCTACGCGGTGGCCCTCCGTCGCCTGCAGGTCGTGTACAAGCAGCGGGGAATCTTCCCCTGATTCCAGGGGCCGGTCGTTTCCCGGTATCCGGCCATTCGGGTGTCCGCCTCCCCCGGGCTGCTACTCCCGGAGGCGAGGGCCGCACCCACGGAGTCGTCCCGCCCGGGGGCGGCAACCGCTCCGCCCGGGTGATACACGTCTGGACCCATGGCTGACGGAACCCGGACCCTGCTGGTCGGTGACGGACTGCTCGCCGATGGACTGCACGACGGCCTCGTCGACCGCGGTCACGTCGTGGCCCAGGTGGTGCCTGCACACGCCGGCGCCCGATCGGATGCGGGTACAGGTTCCGGCGCAGGAATCAGTGCCGGAATCAGCGCAGCCGTCGGGCTTATCGGCGAAGTCGACCTCGTCGTCCACGTTCCCCAGACCCCGTCCAGCCCGACGCCGCTACTCGACCAATCCACGGAGCAGTGGGTGGAAGCCTGCGAGGCGCCCATGGCCGAGGCATTCGCCGTGGCCCGAACCTGTCGGCCGCACCTGGCCGACCGCGCACGCCTGGTCTGGGTGGTGTCGACCGTGGCCATGGGCGGGGCCGCTGGCTTCGCCGGCTCCGCAGCCGCATCCGAGGGGATCCGGGCCCTGGCCAAGGGCGCTGCCAGGCAGTGGGGGCCTGACGGCCTGACCACGGCGGTGCTGGCCGTGGCACCTGAGGTGGCCTTCTCGCCAGAAGCGGGCGCTGAGGTCGCTGCCACCACCACGCTGGCCGATCCGGCCCTGGGCCGTCCGGGGGACCCGTACGGGGACCTGGCCCCGCTGCTGGACCTCCTGGCCGATCCGGCGGCCCGTTTCGTGACCGGTGCGACCCTTGTGGCCGACGGCGGCGTCTGGATGTCCCCGTGACCTCGGCCTCGCGATCAGACCACCGCCTCCTGGAGGACCGGGTGGTCCTGGTGACCGGTGGCGCCTCGGGGCTGGGCCTCGGGATGGCTACCGCAATGGCGGCCCACGGGGCGGCTGTCGTGCTGGCCTGTCGACGGCCCGAAACGGGCGAGCCTGCCGCCGCCGGCCTCCGCGAGGCCGGGCACGATGCCCGGTGCGTCCGTTGCGACGTGACCTCGGCCGACGAACTCCTGGCCGCGGTGGACTCCGCTGTCGAGGCCCATGGACGGCTGGACTGCATGGTCCACAACGCGATCGCGCCCCCGGGAGCGCCGGCCCGGCTTGAGGACGTGACGCAGGACCACTGGGACGCCATGGTGGCCACGGCGATCCGGGCCACGTTCGACGGAGCCCGGGCCGCCCACCGGCACCTGCGTGCCGTCGGCGGGTCGATGATCATCATGACGTCGTCGTCCGGCATGGAGGGGAGCGCCAACCTGGCCGTCTACGCCATGGTCAAGGCAGCCCAGCGCACGCTGGCCAAGGGGTTGGCCGCGGAGTGGGGGGCCGACGGGATCCGTGTTAACTGCATCGCTCCGATGGCCATGACCCCGGCGATGGACCGTGCCTACCGGGAGAACCCGATCCTGCAGGAGCGCCTGCTCGGGCGGACGCCGCTGGGTCGGATTGGTGACCCAGTGCGCGACGTGGGCCCTGCAGCCGTGTTCCTGGCCAGCGACCTGGCCCGGTTCGTCACCGGACAGACCCTGTCGGTCGACGGTGGTGCCTTCCTCGGCCTCTGACCGGGCGGCTGGCCCGTTCTTCGGGTTCAGCCGACCTCGGCGAGGGCTGCGGCAGCACGACGGGCGGCCACCTGGCGACGCCCGATGATGGGGGTGGTCGGGGCGAAGCCGGCGGTGGCCCGCTCGGCCTCCGACTCTCCACCCCAGAATCCGAGCTCACGGTTGTCGCGGGCGTAATGGCGACAGGCGTACATCGCCGGACAGGCGGTGCACAACTCCGCTGCACGTGCCTCCCGTCGAACCCGGGCCTCGGGACGCTCGGCGAACGGGGCGAAGAACTGGTCGCTCCTGCCGATGCACAGCGCACCGTCGACCCAACTCATCTCCTGCGAGTCGACGTACAAGTTCACCGCTGCGTCTGACATGATCGCCCCTTCCCTTCGCCACCTCGACCGGATGGAACGGGTTGCCCCTCCGCGGATGCCGTCATCTCGCCTGCCCGGAGATCGTAGGAATCCGATCCGTCGCGCTCCAGTGATTCCCGATGATTGTTAGAGAACCTATCTATCTATTTGAACGATGTAAATATCCATATTGGATGCCTCCCCACGATGACTACCGGGTAATAACACGTGCAGTCAGGGTCCGCGACCGCCAGGACCGTGCATCACCGACCGGGGGCTGCCAGAGTGGCGCCGTGCCCGATGACTCTCTGGTCCGCGTGGACCACGATGACCACGATCCCGGGCCCTACTTCGATGACCTGGTCGTCGGCCAGTCCCTAGATCCCGCACCGGCCGTCACCATCGGCCCCGGAGAGGCGGCCACCTACCAGGCCATTTGCGGCGACCCCCTGGCCACGTCGCTCAGCCGCCCCCTGGCCGAGGCCGTGACGGGTCGGCCTGGCGCCCTGGTCAACCCGGCCCTCGTCCTCCACGTGTCAATCGGCCAGAGCACCGTCGCCACCCGTCGGGTCATCGCCAACCTCTTCTACCGGGGCGTGGTGCTCCACCGACCCGTCCGCCATGGCGAAACTCTCCACACCACAGTCGAGGTCCGGGGTCTCTCCGAGCTCAGCCGACGCGACGACCGTCCGGCTCGCGGCCTGGTCCTTCTCGGCATCCACACCGTGCGGGTTGACGACGGAGCCACCGTGGCCGACTACGAGCGGTGCGCCATGCTGCGATTCCGCGACGCCACGACGACGACCGGACACGACGACGACCTGGGCGCCGTCGACCCACAGATCCACCTCGGTGACTGGGAGGGGCGGATCCCGCCCGACTGGGATCCCACGCCGCTGACCCCCGTCGCCGTCAAGGGCTGGCAGGTCGGCGTCCGACGTAGCGACCGCCTCCGGGACACCGTCACCCTCGCACCTGAGTTGGCCCGGCTGACCCAGAACCAGGCCCCAGTGCATCGCGATCCGGCACTGGACCCCGACGGCCGGCGACTCGTCTATGGGGGCCACACCATCGGGCTGGCCCAGGCGTCGCTGGTCCGGATGCTGCCCGACACGGCCACCGTGCTCGGCTGGCAGGCCTGCGACCACCTGGCCCCCGTCTTCGAGGGCGACGTCCTGGCCTGCCACCACACGCTGCTGGACGAGCGGCCCGCAGCCGGTGGACGACTCAGGGCCGTCCGGGTCGAGGTGGACAGCGATCGTGGCGGCGAGACCGTCCAGGTCCTGGACTGGCGTGTCGTGACCTGGGGCGCCTGAGCAGGGTTCGCCGGGAACGTTCCCGGATCGCGTACCTCAATCGCGTACCTCAATCGCGAGCCAGGATGTCGAAGCTCAATCGCGAAGACGGTAGGTCAGCCGGCGGTTGCCACCGCCCCCCGGTCGATCAGGGCCCCCACCTCGGCCGACGTCAGGCCCAGGTCGACGGTCAGGATCTCCTCGGTGTGCTGACCCAGCAGCGGCGCAACGTCGGCGCCACGATCGCCGGCGCGTGACACGCCGAACGCCAGCGGCGAGCCGGGCACCAGGTGCATGCCCACACCGGGCTGATCCAGCTCGGCGAACAGGGGATTCGCCGTTGAACACCGGGGATCCTCGGCCACCAGCTCGGTGACCGTCCGGTACGGACCCCAGCAGACGCCGTGCTCGTCCATCCCGTCTGCCACCTCGGCAAGGGTGCGCTGAGCGAACCAGGGCTCGAACAGGTCGCAGAGCCGACCGGAGGCACCGTACCTGGAGCCCTCGTCGGCGAAGTCCACGCCCAGCTCGTCGGCCAGGGCGGCGACCTCGCCTGCCGTTCCGGTGACCGCCAGCAGGCCCCGCCACTGCTTCGGGGTTATGGCCACGACCATCACCCTCCGGGCGTCGGACGTGGTGAAGTCCCGCCCGAAGGCGCCGTAGATGGCGTTGCCGATCCGACCACGGGACTCGCCGTTGACCTGGGCCTCTGCCAGGTTCCCCAACGATCCCACGGTTGCCAACGCCACATCGGACAGGGCGATGGTGACCTGCTGGCCCTCGCCGGTCCGGTAGCGGTGCCGGTCGGCGGCGACCAGGCCGAGGGCCGCCATCTGGCCGCAGACCAGGTCCCAGGCCGGGACGACGTTGTTGACCGGGCGCGGATCGTCGGGGTGTCCGGTCATGGCCGGATAGCCCACGGCGCAGTTGATCGTGTAGTCCAGCGCGCTGGCCCCGTCGTGCGAGCCGGTGATGACGAGCATCACCAGATCTTGGCGGCGCGCCTGCAGCTCGTCGTAGGACATCCAGCCCACCGGCGGGAAGTTGGTGAGGAAGTTTCCTGCCCGGGCTATGAGCTCGGCCAGCAGCTCGGTGACCTCTGGATCCCGCAGGTCGACGGCCAGGGAGCGCTTGCCCCGGTTCAGGCCGTTCCAGTAGAGGCTGACCCCGTCATAGGTCAGCGGCCAGCGGCGGTGGTCGAGGCCACCTCCCACCTGGTCAAACCGGATCACGTCGGCACCCAGTTGGGCCAGCGTCATCCCACCGGACGGAGCGGCAACGAACGCCGTGCCCTCGACGACCGACAGTCCCTCCAGTGGGCGGATCACAGCCCTCTCCACCGGGTCAATTCCCGATCCGACACGTCACCGTCGTCAGGAGACCAGCGCCCGAGTCGCCGGTGCGCCACCTTCGGGAGGCGGCCACCAGGACCGCCGTCGCTTCGCACTCGCAGGACCGCGGCCAGATCCGCCGGGCCACCGGCGTCAGGAGAGCGCCCGGATGTCGTCCAGTACGGCCGTGGCGTGCTCGGCGAGGTCCTGGCCGGCCAGGTCGTAGGTCCGGACGATGCCGCCCTCGGGGTCGATCAGGTAGCTGATGCGGCGGGGGTAGCCCTTGTCGGGCTGGTCGGCCAGGTAGGCCGTGCCCATCACCTTGTCGACATCGGCCAGCAGGCGGTACGGAAAGCCCTCCTCGTCGACGAACTTCTTCTGTGCCTCCACGGAGTCGAAGCTGGCGCCGACGACCACCGCTCCGGCTGCCTCATAGTCCGGGGTTCGATCACGGAACCCCCTGCCCTGGATCGTTCAACCGGGGGTGGATGCCATCGGATACCACCACAACGCCACCCAGTGGCCACGCAGGCTCTCCAGGGTGACTACCTGGCCGTCCTGGTCGGGCACCGAGAAGTCCGGAGCCTCAGTTCCCACTTCCAGCATCGCGTCTCTCCAATATCTGGCCATCTCGTGGTGGCTGCCCAACGTAGGTGCCTGAATACATCTACCTGAACATTGCGTACCTCGCCGAACCTAGTACCGGGCTCCGGCCGACGACGGACCAGACGGGCGGCGGGCCCAGGGCCGACACCGGGCAGACCGGACGGCCGGCCCACAGGTCGACACCGGGCCGGGTCAGGCCATCCAGGAGATCGCCTGCACCTCGCTGTAGGCCTCGAGGCCGGCGATGCCGCGGTCGCGGCCGATCCCTGACTCCTTGAACCCTCCGAACGGCGCGTTCGGATGGGGCACGATGCTGTTCAACGCCACGTTGCCGGATTCCAGGCGCCGGGCGATGCGGTAGGCCCGGGCCATGTCTCCCGCGTACACATAGCTGTAGAGCCCGTACGCCGAGTCGTTGGCGATGGCCACGGCCTCGTCGTCGCCGTCGTGGGCCAGCACCACCACCACCGGCCCGAAGGCCTCCTCCCGCACGGCGTGCATGTCCGCCGTGCAGTCGGCCAGCAGGGTCGGAGCCACGAAGTAGCCGGGCAGGTCCGGACGCTCGCCTCCGCACACCAGCGTGGCGCCATCAGCCACCCCGCCGCGGATGAATTCCTCCACGCTGTCCCTCTGGCGTTCCGAGACCAGCGGACCGACGAGGGTGTCGCGCAGGGTGGCATCCCCCACCTTCAGCATCCCGGCCACCGACTCCAGCGTGGACACCAGCTGGTCGTAGAGGCTGGTGTGGCAGATCACCCGGGTGGGTGCCGTGCAGATCTGTCCACTGTGGAAGCCCCACACGCTGGCTATCGCCCCGACGGCGGCATTCACGTCCGCGTCCTCGGTCATGACCAGCGCACCCTTGCCGCCCAGCTCCATCAGCACCCGGGTCATCGATGCGGCACCGTCGGCCATGATCCGCTTTCCGACGGCCGACGACCCGGTGAAGCTGACCATGTTCACGTCCGGTGACGCCACGAGGGCGGCCGAGGCCTCCACGTCGGAGGTCGTCAGGATGTTCACCACGCCGGGCGGGAAGCCGGCCTCCTCCACCGCTTCGCCGAGTCGCAGCACGCCCAGCGGGTCCTGCGGAGCCGGCTTGATGATGCAGGTGTTGCCCATCGCCAGGGCCGGAGCCAGCTTGCCGGCCACGTTCACGAGCGGGAAGTTGTAGGAGGTGATGCAGGCAACCACCCCGGCCGGCTGCCTGTGGGAGACCGCGCCTATCAGGCCGGCAGGGCCCAGGGCCGAAGCAGCCTGGGTGACGGGAAGCTCGGCCCGGTCGAGGTCGCGGGGAACGGCGTACTGGGCGTAGCGGTCAGCGAGGGTCGGCCCGACCTGCATCGTCTCGGCCACGTTGATGGTGGCACCCGTCTCGGCCTGGACGAGTGTCGACCATGTGGGTGCCCGCTCACGGAGCACGTCTCCCAGGCGGCCCAGCAGCGCGCCACGCTCGACCGGTGGGGTGTCGCGCCAGCCCGGAAGGGCCGCCTTCGCTGCGGCGATGGCAGCTTCGGCGTCGGCGACCGAGCCGTCGGGTGCGTGTCCCACCACGGCCGTGGTGTTGGGATCCACGATCTCGTAGGTGCCCGACGCGGACGTCCATTCACCTCCGATGAGGAGCTTCCACTCCTCCTGCGGATCGATGGCGGTGGTCTCGCCCATGGCGCTGGTTCTCCCGGATGCTGGGCCGGATACTGGCTAGGCGCCGTCCCGCCCGGGGCCGACCCCGGGCTCTTGGCACGACATCGGATTCCGTGGGGAAATCAAATGTCGGTAGTCAGACGTCCTGGGGAGAGGGTACCGAGGCGCCCCGTTCGGCCCCCCACCGGCCCGGTGACTACCGTCCCCGGGGTGGCCGGAGGCGCTGCGCGGCGCACGCCGTACACAGTTGGGAGCACCATGTACGACACGTTGATCCGGGGGGGCTGGGTCGTCGACGGCGACGGAGGCCCCCGACGGCGCGCCGACGTGGGCATCGTTGACGGGCGCATCGCCACGATCGGCCCGGACCTGGACACCGCCGACGCCACCGTGCTGGACGCCGACGGTCGGATCGTCTGTCCGGGCTTCGTGGACGTCCACACCCACTACGACGCCCAGCCGTTCTGGGACGGCACCCTCAGCCCGTCGCCGCTGCACGGCGTCACGACCGTGATCGGCGGCAACTGCGGTTTCACCATCGCCCCGCTGTCCGACGACCCGGCCGACGGCGACTACCTGATGAGGATGCTGTCGCGGGTGGAGGGGATGCCGCTCGAGTCCCTCCGGGAAGGGGTGCCGTGGAACTGGCGGACCACAGCCGAGTTCCTGGATGCCATCGACCCACTGCTGGCCATCAACGCCGGCTACAAGGTCGGGCACTCGGCACTGCGCCGGGTCGTAATGGGCGACGAGGCAGTCCAGCGGGAGGCCACCGAGGCCGAGGTGGCCGCCATGGCCGACCTCCTCCGGGCCGGGCTGGCGGCCGGCGCCATGGGTTTCTCCTCGACCTGGTCCCGCACCCACAACGACGCCGAGGGTCGCCCGGTGCCCAGCAGGCACGCCTCGCGCCGGGAGCTCATCGACCTTTGCAGCGTGGTGGCCGACTTCGATGGCACCGGCCTCGAGTTCCTGCCCGGCGTGGGCGGACCCGTCGACGAGGAGTCGCGCCAGCTCCTCACCGACATGTCGCTGGCCGCCGGAGGCCGACAGCTCAACTGGAACGTCATGCAGGTCACGGCCGGCAACATCGACGAGTGCTTCCTCAAGTTGGAGGCGGGAACCCATGCGGCCGAGCGCGGTGCAAAGGTGGTGGCCCTCACCGTGCCAATGGTCATCGCTGCCCGTCTCTCGCTGGCCAGCGGATTCGTGCTGGATGCGATCCCCGGCTGGGAGGAGGTCATGTTCCTTCCCCGCGAAGACAAGAAGCGGATTCTGGCCGACCCCGAACAGCGGAGGCGCCTGGACGCCCTGGCCCAGGGCGACCACCCACTCCGGCGGCTGGCCAACTGGGGGGCCCTGACCATCTTCGACACGGTGGACCCGGCCAACGCCCGCTTCGACGGTCGCACGGTGGCCGCCATCGCCGCGGAGCTGGGCTGCGAACCGTTCGACGCCCTGCTGGACATCGCCCTGGTAGACGACCTGCAGACCTCGTTCGGTCGGCCCGACGTGCCGGCCAGCCGACAGGACTGGGAGGCCCGGGTACGGATCTGGCGGGACGGGCGGGCGGTAATCGGTGCGTCGGACGCCGGTGCCCACCTGGACCTGCTGGCCACCTTCAACTATCCGACCCGGGTGCTGGCCGAGCCGGTCCGCGACCACGGCCTGCTGGAACTTGAGGAGGCGGTGCACCTCATGACCGCCGTCCAGGCCGACCTGTACGGCCTGGTCGACCGGGGGAGGCTCCACCAAGGAGCCCATGCAGACGTGCTGCTCATCGATGAGGCCTCCGTGGCCAGCGACCCAGTCACCATGCGGCCCGACCTGCCCGGTGGCGCCGCACGCCTGTACGCCGGTGCCTCGGGCATCGACGACGTCCTGGTGGCAGGCGTTCCGGTCGTAGAAGCCGGAGCCTTCACCGATGCCCGACCAGGACGGGTGCTGCGCAGCGGCACTGACAGTCGCTGACCCGGGAGCCGGACGACGCCATGGCCGACCACCGATCCTTCTTCCTGGACGAGGCCCTGCAGGACTACGTGCTGGACCACACCACCGCTGCCGACGACGTACAGGACTCGCTGGCCGCGGCCACCCGTGAACTCGGACCATGGGCCCGGATGCAGGTGGCCCGGGACCAGGCTGCGTTCCTGTCGATGCTGGTCGCCGCGGTCCGGCCGCGCCTGGCCGTGGAGGTGGGCACGTTCACCGGCGCCTCCTCGCTGGCCATCGCCCGTGCGCTACCCGACGGCGGCCGCCTGCTCTGTTGCGACGTGTCCGAGGAGTGGACCAACATCGCCCGACGCCACTGGGAAGCCGCCGGTCTCGCCGACCGGATCGACCTGGTCATTGCTCCGGCCATCCAAACGCTGCGTGCACTGCCCGAGGACACCGTCGTCGACTTCGCGTTCATCGACGCCGACAAGACCGGCTACCTCGCCTACTACGAGGAGCTCGTCCCCCGGCTCTCGGCCCACGGCCTCCTGGTCGTGGACAACGTGCTGTGGTCGGGTCGGGTCCTGGACCCGTCGGCAGACGACGACGACACCGTGGCACTCCGGGCGTTCAACGCCCGCGTGGTGGGCGACGGCCGCGTCGAGGTGGTCATGCTGTCGGTGGGCGACGGGGTCACCCTCGTCCGGAAGCGCTGATCCGACTGGCCAGGTCGACAGCCCGATCGCCCCGGCCAACAGGTACTGGGTGGGAAAGCCAAGCAGGTCCCGGGTGGGACCGCCCATCGGACCCGGGATTAGGCTCGTCGGCGTATACAGGGTTACCGGTCGGTAACCAATGGACCGCCGTGCCCCGGCACGCACCAGCCAGCAGGAGGACCATTCCCATGGCCGAAGCCGTAATTGTCGCCACCAGCCGCACCGCCATCGGACGGGCCGGGAAGGGCAGCTTCGTGGACGCCCGACCCGACGACATGTCCGCCTTCATCATCGACGACGTCCTGGGGAAGGTCCCCGAACTTACCCACGACCAGGTCGAGGACGTCATCTGGGGCACCGCCCAGCCGGGCGGCGAGCAGGGCTACAACCTGGGTCGGGTGGCGGGCCTGCTGGCCGGCCTCGACGCCCCGGGCACCACCGTCAACCGGTACTGCTCGTCATCCCTCCAGACCATCAGGATGGCCGCCCACGCCATCCGGGCCGGCGAGGGCGACGCCTTCGTGTCCGGTGGGGTGGAATGCGTGAGCCGCTTCCAGTTCGGCGCGTCGGACACCGGCCCGCATAACCCGCGCTTCGGCGACGCAGAGGGCCGTACCGCGGAGCGCGCCGGCGAGGGCACCGGCGCATGGACCCCACCGGTCGGCCTGCCCGACGTCTACATCGCCATGGGCCAGACGGCCGAGAACGTGGCAGAGCACATGGGCGTGTCACGTCAGGCCCAGGACGAGTGGGGCGTGCGGTCCCAGAACCGGGCCGAGGCCGCCCAGGCACGCGGCTTCTTCGAGCGGGAGATCTCCCCGTACACCCTTCCGGACGGCACCGTGGTCTCGTCCGACGACGGCATCAGGCCCGGCACCACCTACGAGAAGGTGTCCCAGCTCTCGCCCGTGTTCCGTCCCGACGGCACGGTGACCGCCGGCAACGCCTGCCCGCTGAACGACGGTGCCGCCGCCGTGGTGGTGATGAGCGACACCCGTGCGGCCGAGCTGGGCATCAGGCCGCTGGCCAGGATCATCTCATCGGGCGTCTCGGCACTCAGCCCGGAGATCATGGGGCTCGGCCCCATCCAGGCCATCCGCCAGGCCCTGGGCCGGGCCGGCATGACGCCCGACGACATCGACCTGTTCGAGATCAACGAGGCCTTCGCCGCGCAGGTTCTGCCCTCGGCCGACGAGGTCGGCATCGACCTTGACAAGCTGAACGTGAACGGCGGCGCCATCGCCCTCGGCCACCCGTTCGGCATGACTGGCGCCCGCATCATGACCACCCTGCTGAACGGCCTCGAGGACACCGACGGGGAGTTCGGCGTGGAGGCAATGTGCGTGGGCGGTGGCCAGGGCATGGCCATGGTCGTCCAGCGCCTCAGCTGACCACGGCGCCGGCAGCAGCCCGGTAGCCGGTATGGGCCCACGGCTTCGGCGGGCCCCCGGGTCAGCCCTGGCCGCCCGAGGCCTCCTGGACCGAGACCCTGCCGGCGCTGATCCAGGGCATCATGGCCCGCAGGTCGCTACCGACCTTCTCGATGCGGTGCTCCCGACCCTCGGCCTCCAGGCGGTAGAAGTTCTCCCGGCCACTGTGGGCCTCGGCAACCCACTCCTCGGCGAACTGGCCGCTCTGGATCTCTGACAGGACCTGCTGCATGGTGGCCCTCACGTCGTCATCGATGATCCGTGGTCCGCGGGAGAGGTCGCCGTACTCGGCGGTGTCCGACACCGAGAAGCGCATGCCGCCGATGCCCTGCTCGTACATGAGGTCCACGATGAGCTTCAGCTCGTGGAGGCACTCGAAGTAGCAGATCTCCGGCTGGTAGCCGGCGTCCACGAGCGTGTCGAACGCGCTGCGGACGAGTTCGGTCATGCCACCACACAGCACCACCTGCTCACCGAACAGGTCGGTCTCACACTCCTCGGTGAACGTCGTCTCGATCACGCCCGCCCGGGCACCGCCCAGGCCGTCGGCATAGGCCAGGGCCAGGGCCTTGCCGCCACCCGACGGATCCTGCTCGACGGCGATGAGGCACGGCACGCCGCCGCCCTCCACATAGGTCCTGCGCACCAGGTGCCCGGGGCCCTTGGGGGCGACCATGATCACGTCGACGTCGGCCGGCGGGTCGATCAGGTCGAACCGGATGTTGAAGCCGTGGGCGAAAGCCAGGGCGTCGCCGGCCTGCAGGTTCGGAGCGATGTGCTCCTCGTAGACCGCGGCCTGGTCGGTGTCGGGCAGCAGGACCATGATCACGTCGGCCCATGCCGAGGCGTCGGCGAGGGACCGCACGACGAGGCCGGCCTCGGAGGCCTTGGCCGCCGACGCGGAACCGTCGCGCAACCCGACGCAGACCTCGATGCCGGACTCCTTCAGGTTCAGGGCGTGGGCGTGGCCCTGGGAGCCGTACCCCAGGATCGCCACCTTCCGGTCGGCGATCGCCGAGCGGTCGACGTCGGACTCGTAGTAGATGTTGGCCACGGGATTCTCCTGGCTTGCTTGTCGGAACGGGGCTTGCTTGCTGGATCGCTGGCTGCTCTCCGGATCTGGATCTGCTGTCGGCTCGGGGCCTGCTCGTCGGCTACCGGCCGGCGTTGTCGTGGTCATCGAGGGTGGCCAGCGCCACCCGGCCCGTGCGCTGCAACTCCACGATCCCGTAGGGGCGGAGCAGATCCTCGAACTCGTCCACCCGGGCCGGCAGGCCGACGAGAGACAACATCATGAGATCGGTGCCCACGCTCAGGACCTTGCCACCTGCCCGGTCCAGGTGCTCCACGATCTCGTCGCGGCGATCCGGCTCCGCCGAGACCGTCACCAGCATCAGCTCACGCTCCACGGCGTGGCCGGGGTGCAGCTCCCGGATCTCCACCACGTTCACCAGCTTGTCCAGCTGCTTGATGATCTGGTCGAGCGGCGCCGACTCCAGGTCCACGACCACGGTGAGCCGGCTGAACTGCTCGTCGTCGGTGGGCGCCACGGCAAGCGACTCGATGTTGAACGCTCGACGGGCAAACAACGAGGCCACCCGGGCCAGCACGCCCGACTTGTTCTCAACGGTCACCACCAGCGTGTGGTACCGGTACTCCGGTGTCTGGATGTTCATCGGGGCTGGTGCTGCTGGAAGGGCGGCACCACCAGGTCGGAGTTCGTGGCACCCGACGGGACCATCGGGTAGACCTTCTCGGCCGCCGACACCCGGAAGTCGATGACCACGGGTCGGTCGTCGACCTCGTTGGCCTTGGCTATGGCCACCTCGACCTCGTCGGGGTCGTCGACCCGTATGCCGACGCAGCCCATGGACTCGGCCCACATCTTGTAGTCCGGGACGTCCTTGGACAGGAAGACCTCCGAGTACCGCTCCTCGTAGAACATCTCCTGCCACTGCCGGACCATGCCGAGGTAGGAGTTGTTGAGCAGCGCCACCTTGATCGGGATGTCCTCGACCGTCGCCGTGACCAGTTCCTGGGCCGTCATCTGGAAGCAGCCGTCGCCGTCGACGGCCCACACCATGCGGTCGGGATGGGCCACCTTGGCTCCGATGGCCGCCGGAATGGAGAAGCCCATCGTGCCCAGGCCGCCGGAATTGATCCAGGTGTAGGGGTGGTCGAACTTCCAGTACTGGCTGGCCCACATCTGGTGCTGGCCGACGCCCGAGGTGAGGATGGTGTCGTCCGGCGTGCCGTCACGCAGGCACTCGATGACGTACTGGGGCTTGAGGGGGTCGCCCGGAATCCAGGGCTCGTAGGCCAGCGGGAACCGCTCCTGCCAGCCGCTGATCCGCGACCTCCAGGCACCACGGTCGGCGTCGCCCGTGCCGTTGGCCGAGAGCTCGGCCACGAGCGCCTCGATGGCCACCCTGACGTCACCCTGGATGGCCACGTCGGGCTGGCGGACCTTGCCCAGCTCGGCCGGGTCGATTTCGGCGTGGATGATCTTCGCCCCGGTGGCAAAGCCGTCCAGGCGGCCGGTGACGCGGTCGTCGAAGCGGGCACCCAGGGCGATGAGCAGGTCGGATTCCTGCATGGCGGTGACCGCCGTGAAGTTGCCGTGCATACCCGGCATGCCGAGGCAGAGGTCGTGGCTGTCTGGGAAGGCGCCGCGGGCCATGAGCGTGGTGACCACGCCGATCCCCGTCAGCTCGGCCAGGGCACGGAGTGCCTCGGCGGCCCGGGCCTTGAGGATGCCACCGCCCACGTAGAGCACAGGTCGCTCGGCGACCCGTATGAGCTCGGCTGCAGCCGAGATGGCCGCCGGGTCGACCTCGGTCTGCGGGTGGTAGCCCGGCAGGTCGATGGTGACGTCGTCGGTCCAGGTCATGGCCGAGCGTGGGTTGCCCGGGTCCACGATGTCCTTCGGGATGTCCACGAGGACCGGGCCCGGACGACCGGTGGTGGCGATGTGGAACGCCTCCTTGATGGTCCGGGGGATGTCCTGGGCCTCGGTGACGAGGAAGTTGTGCTTGGTGATCGACTGGGTGATGCCGGTCGTGTCGCACTCCTGGAAGGCGTCGGTGCCGATGGCGCCGGTCGGGACCTGTCCGGTGATGACGACCATCGGGACCGAGTCCATGTATGCGTCGCACAGCGGTGTGACGATGTTGGTGGCCGCCGGACCAGAGGTGACCATGGCGACGCCCGGCCGGCCGGTGGCATGTGCGTAGCCTTCGGCCATGTGGCCGGCGCCCTGCTCGTGGCGAACCAGGATGTGGCGGATCGACGAGTCGATGATCGGGTCGTAGACCGGCAGGATCGCCCCACCCGGCAGCCCGAACATGACCTCGACGCCCTCGTTCTCGAGGGCGCGGATCAGGGCTCTACCGCCGTCCATCTGTTCTGTGGCCATTGGATTCTGACTTTCGGGGAATCGGGGCGAAAAACGAAACGACCTCCCGCTACGGGAGGTCGAGGCACGCAACCGTCGCGCGTGCCTACGGCAGTACCGCTACCTCATGGGCAAGGGGGGTGGGAAACGGCTGCATGGTCCGCAATTATGCGCCGGTGCGCCCGGTGACCACAACCTGCCCCGCCGATCATCGCCGAACCTGTGCTCCCGCCACCCTGACCTGATCGGCCACCATGGGGGCATGCGCAGCGGTGTCCAACCCGGTTCGTTCGACCCTCCGACCCTGGCCCACCTCGCGATCGCCGACGCAGCCCGGCGCCGCTGGGACCTGGACCGCGTGGTCTGGGCCCTGTCGCGTGACCCCCTCGGCAAGGAGCAGGGTGGCCGGACGACCGTGGAGGCCCGGCGGGCCGTCCTCGACCGGGTGGCTGACGACCACGCCTGGCTGGAGGTCGTGGTCAGCGACGCCCGCCTGGTTGCCGACCTGACCGCTGGGCACGACGTGGTAGTCATGGGAGCCGACAAATGGCACCAACTGCACGACCCGGCGTTCTACGGAGCTGAGACAGACGGGGTTGAGGCAGACGGAGCCGAGGCGGCAATGGCCGACGCCCTGGGTCGCCTGCCTACCTGTGCCGTGGCGCCCCGCGACGGCCTGCAAGTCCCCGCCGAGGTGCGCCTCGATGTGGCTGCGTGGGTGGCCCGCCAGTCGTCAACGCTGGCCGTGGACACGGCACCCTGGATGATGCTCTCGGCCGCCCGGGCATCCGGCCTGTGGGCCGACGGCACGTAGACGCAGGCGGCGCGGCTACCTGGCAGTGGCTACCCGCCACGGGGCGGCGTGGCTACGCCTGGGTGACGGCACCCTTCTCGGCCCCCTGGGCCAGGGCGGCGTACTTGGCCAGGAAGCCCGAGGTGTAGCGGGGCTCGAACTCCTTGAGGTCCGCGCGACGCTGCTCGAGCGTGGCCTCGTCGACCAGCAGGTCGATGGCGTGGCTGCGGACGTCGATGAGGATGCGATCCCCCTCGGCGACCAGGGCGATCGGACCACCGTCCACGGCCTCCGGCGCCACGTGGCCCACGCAGAACCCGTGGGTTCCACCGGAGAACCGCCCGTCGGTGATGAGCGCTGCGTCGCCGCCCCGCCCGGCGCCCTTCATCGCACCGGTGATGGCCAGCATCTCGCGCATGCCGGGGCCGCCCTTGGGACCCTCGTAGCGGATGACCACGACGTCGCCAGCCTCGATGCGGTCGGCCAGCACGGCCTCCATGGCCAGGTCCTCGCCGTCGAACACCCGGGCCCGGCCCTCGAACCGGTCGAAGTCCAGTCCGGCCACCTTGACCACCGAGCCCTTCGGTGCCAACGAGCCCCGGAGGATGGCGAGTCCGCCCACCGCGTTGATCGGGTCGTCGAAGGCGTGGATCACGTCCCCATCGGGGGCCGGCACGTCCAGCATCGCCAGGTTCTCGGCAACCGTCCTACCCGTGACGGTGACCTCGTCGCCGTACAGCAGCCCCTCGTCCAGAAGCATCTGCATGACCACCGGGACCCCGCCGATGCGGTCGATGTCGACCATGTGGTACTTACCGTGGGGCTTCGTGTCGGCCAGGTGCGGAACCCGGGCAGCCACACGGTTGAAGTCCTCCAGGTCCAGTTCGAGGTCTGCCTCAAAGGCGATGGCCATCAGGTGGAGGACTGCGTTGGTCGATCCCCCGAGGGCCATGACCACGGCTATGGCGTTATCGAACGCACCCCTGGTCATGATCTGGCGGGGACGGATGTTCTCGCGAAGCAACTGCATGACAGCGGTGCCGCTGGCGAAAGCGATGTCGGACCGCCGACCGTCTATGGCAGCTGCCGAGGCCGAGCCGGGCAGCGACATCCCTATGGCCTCGCCGACGGCAGCCATCGTGTTGGCGGTGAACATCCCGGCGCAGCTGCCGATGGTGGGGCAGGCGGCGCGCTCGATGGCGAGCAGTTCGGCGTCGTCGATGCCGCCCACGGCATGGGCGCCGACAGCCTCGAAGACACTCACGATGTCCAGCTTCCGACCGTCGGGGTGCTCGCCGGGCATGATCGACCCGCCGTAGACGAACACTGACGGCAGGTTGATGCGGGCGGCGGCCATGAGCATTCCGGGGAGCGACTTGTCGCAGCCGGCGAAGCTGACGAAGGCGTCTAGCCGCTCGGCGTGCATAACTGCCTCGACCGAGTCGGCGATGATCTCGCGGCTGACGAGGCTGGCGCGCATGCCCTCGTGGCCCATCGAGATGCCGTCGCTGACGGCGATGGTGTTGAACTCCATCGGGAAGCCGCCAGCGGCGGTGACGCCCTCCTTGCAGCGCTTGGCGAGCGCGCCTAGCGGCAGGTTGCAAGGGGTGACCTCGTTCCACGACGAGGCGACGCCGACCTGGGCCTTGTCGAAATCGTCTTCGGTCATGCCGACGGCTCGCAGCATGGCCCGGGCGGGGGCCCGGTTGTCGCCGTCGGTGACCTCGTGCGAACGGGGCTTCATGGTGGACCGGCCTGTGGAGTCACTCATGCAAAGCAGGCTAGAGGTGGGCAGGGTCCACGGTGTCGGCGGGACCTACGATCACGCCGTGCGCCCGGTCGACCGAGAACTGCTGCGGCTGGCGGTCCCGGCGCTGGGGGCGCTGCTGGCGGAGCCCCTCTACGTGCTCGCCGACACGGCGGTGATCGGGCACTTGGGCACCGCCGAGTTGGGTGGCCTGGCGGTCGCCTCGGCGGCGCTGCTGTTCGGCTACGGGATGTGCATCTTCCTCGCCTACGGCACCACGGCGGCGGTGGCCCGGCTGACCGGCGCCGGCGAGGACCGTCGGGCCGCCCACCAGGCAGTGCAGGGCCTCTGGCTGGCGCTGGTGCTCGGCGTGGTCCTGGCGCTGCTCGGCGCCACATTCGCTGATCCCCTGCTGAGCCTGCTGGGCGCAGACGGCGAGGTCCTGGGCCAGGCGGGCACCTACTTCCGAATCAGCCTGCTGGGGGCCCCGGCAATGCTGATGATGCTTGCGGGTGTCGGCTACCTGCGTGGCGTCAAGGACACGGTCCGTCCGCTCTGGGTGGCCGTGGGCACTGCGCTACTGAACCTCATACTAGAAGTAGTCCTCATCTACGGGTTCGACCGGGCCATCGGAGCATCGGCGGCCGCCACGGTCGTGGCCCAGTGGCTGGGCGCCGGCTGTTACCTGGCCTGGATCGGCCGCTGGGTCCGACGCCTCGACGTATCGCTGGCACCCGACCTGCGGGTCATCGGGCGTCTGCTGGGTGTAAGCGCCGAACTCATGGTCCGTAACCTCTCCCTGACTGGAACATTCCTGATCGCCACTGCCGCGGCGACCCGGATCGGCGACGTGGACGTGGCCGCCCACCAGGTGGCGTTCCAGGTCTGGATGGTGCTGGCGCTGTCGATGGACGCTGTGGCCATAGCCGCCCAGGCCATGGTCGGCAACCTGCTCGGTGCCCACGACCCCGCCGGCGCCAGGTCGGTGGGGAGGCGTGTCATCGGCTGGTCGATCGCCATCGGCGCCGTATTGGGGGCAGCAATCGTCGCTGTGCACGGGGTGCTGGGGCAGGTGTTCTCGGCGGACGACGCTGTGGTCGCCCTGGCGGGATTCCTGCTGCTGCACGTGGGCCTCATGGCGCCGTTGTCGGGCGTGGCGTTCGCCCTCGACGGCATCCTCATCGGCGCCGGTGACCAGCGGTTCCTGGCCAGGGCGATGGTCGGCGCTGCCGCGGTGGCGGTACCGGTGATGGTGGCGACCCGGCTAGCCGACCTCGGGATCGGCCCGCTGTGGGCCGGGATCTGGGCCTTCATGGTTGTCAGGGGGCTCAGCCTGGGAGCCCGCTTCCGCAACGACCGTTGGCAGATACTCGGCGTCGGCTCCTGAGCACGGCGGCGCTAACCGCCCAGCACGACCGAGGGGTCGGGGATGAGGTCGCGGGCCAGCCACTGGAAGACCCGCCAGCCGATGGTGTCGCAGCCCAGCGCAATGGCGGCGTGCTTGGCCGCGTCGTCGGAGATGGGCTGCTGGTCGGTGGCCTTGACGTGAACCTCGGCGACCCGTTCGGCCAAGACGAACAACCCGACGGCCTCGCCGGGCGATGCGCCGCCAGTAAGGAGGCCGTGGTTGCGCAAGATGCAGAGCCGCGTTGCGCCCATGGCCTCGGCAATGGCGTGGCCGCCGGCCAAGGTGTCGACCTCGACGTCCTCGCCCGGGTAGATCGACTGGTCGTACACGAAGACGCACGACTCCTGGGAGATCGGCCGGAACGGTTGCACGTTGGCCGCCCACGGGGTGCCGTACTGGGTGTGGGTGTGTGCGGCGGACACGAGGTCGGGGCGGGCGTCGAGGATCGGCCAGTGGATGTTGTGTGCGGCGTAGTTGATACCGCCGGCGGTGGAGCCCTCGACCACCTCGCCGTCGGGCCCGACCAGGCAGAGGTTGTCGAGCGTGGCCGCCCAGAACGGGATGCCGTGGGCGAGCACCCAGAAGTGATCGAGCCGTTCGGGGTCGCGTGCGGTGATGTGGCCGTCGCCCAGTTGGCCCCAGCTCATGGCCGAGAAGATGCGGTAGCCGATGGCGACCTCCCACTTGCGCAGCAGCCGTAACTCATCGGGATCGGTGGGCACCGGTACGTCGACCCCATAGCCGATGACCGGGTACTGGTCGAGTTCGAGTGCCATCGTCAGCCTCCCTGTTCGACTGCGCGTCGGGCCAGCAGCTCGTTGACGGCCCGGCCGTCTGCCTGGCCCCGGGTGGCCTTCATGACCTCGCCGACGAAGAAGCCGGACTTCTTCCTGCGTTCCTTCTCGTCACCGGTGGTCAAGGCGGCCCAGTCCTCGGGATGGTCGGCTATGAGCCGGTCCACGACGGCCTCCAGCTCAAGGGTGTCCATCGCCTCGAATCCCATGGACGCCGCGATTGCGGCCGGATCGCCTCCGTCGACGACCAGGACGGCCAGAACCGTCTTGGCCTGGGTGGCCGTGAGGTCGCCACCGGTCTCCATGGCAACCAGTGCGGCGAACAATCCGGCAGTGAGCAGGCCCACCCCGTCGGCCAGGTTGTTCTCCAGGTGCACCAGCACCCGGCCGGCGTCGGCTCCCGCGCCGATGGTGGCCACGGCCAGGTCGTCGAGGCCTCGCTCGACGGTCAGGGCGGTCGCTTCGGAGTCCACGCCGGCAACAGCGGCCAGGCGATGCCGCCGCTCCCTTGGCAACAACGGCAGGGCGGCCCGGATTTCGGCGATCCACTCCTCGGAAGGCTCCACCGGCATCAGGTCCGGTTCCGGGAAGTACCGGTAGTCGAACGCCTCCTCCTTGGAGCGCAGCTTGTGGGTCCGGCCCTCGTCCTCGTTCCAGTGCCGAGTCTGCTGCTCTACCCGCTCCCCAGAGGTGACGATGTCCACCTGGCGGCGGGCCTCGTACTCGATGGCCCTCCCCAGGGACCGCAACGAGTTGATGTTCTTGACCTCGCAGCGGGTGCCCAACTCGGCCTGGCCCACCGGACGCACCGACACGTTGCAGTCCACCCGCATCGACCCCTCCTCCATCTTCCCGTCGGAGGCTCCGATGGCGACCAGGATCGAACGCAGTTCGCTGACGTAGGCCCTGGCGTCCTCGGACCCCCGGAGGTCGGGCCTGCCGACGATCTCGATGAGCGGCACGCCGGCACGGTTGTAGTCGACCAGGGAATGCCCGGCCTCGTGGATCCTGCCTCCGCCACCCACATGCGTGCTCTTGCCGGTGTCCTCCTCGAGGTGTGCCCGCTCGATCCCGATCCGGCGGCCGTCGGCCAGCTCCAGCCAGCCCTCCCCGTTGATCGGGAGGTCGTACTGGGAGATCTGGAAGTCCTTCGGCATGTCCGGGTAGAAGTAGTTCTTGCGGGCGAACACCGACCTCTGGATCCGGCAGTTCAGGGCCAGGCCGACCCGAATGGCCAACTCCACGGCATGGCCGTTGAGCACGGGCAGCGAGCCCGGCAGGCCCAGCGACACCGGGTCGATGTTGGTGTTGGGATCGCCGCCGAACCGGTTGGGCGCCCCGCTGAACATCTTGGTGACCGTGGCCAGCTCGGCGTGGACCTCCAGGCCGATGACGGTCTCCCAGCCCGGAACGATCTCGGGCGCCCCGGTCACGATGAGGCTCCGGGCGGTGCGGCCGCCTCGAGCACCGCAGCAGCCCTGAACATCGCCGGTTCGCCCATGGCCGGTGCCAGGACCTGCACGCCTACCGGCATTCCGTCGTCGCCGACCCCGAACGGCACCGACATGGACGGGTGGCCGGCCAGGTTCGACGGGATGGTGCACACGTCGTTGAGGTACATGGTCATGGGGTCGGCGGTCTTCTCCCCGATCGGGAAAGCCGTGGTGGGCGCCGTCGGGCTGAGGAGCAGGTCGTAGGTCCCGTAGGCCATGGCGAAGTCGTTCACGATCAGCGTCCGGACCTTCTGGGACTTGCCGTAGTAGGCGTCGTAGTAGCCCGCCGACAGGGCGTAGGTGCCGAGCATGATCCGACGCTTGACCTCGTCGCCGAAGCCGGCGGTCCGGGTGGCTGTGTGCATGTCCCCCGAGTTCGGGGCATCCACCCGCAGGCCGAACCGCACACCGTCGTAGCGGGCCAGGTTTGACGAGGCCTCGGCCGGGGCGATCACGTAGTAGGCCGACAGGCCGTACACCGTGGACGGCACCGACGTGGTCTCGACCGTGGCTCCGGCGGCCTCCAGGACGGCGGCGGCCTCGCCCAGGCGGGCCCGGACGTCTCCGGCGATGCCCTCCAGGCCGTCACCCGAGAGCTCCTCGATGATGCCTATCCGCATTCCCTCCACGCCACGGTCCAGCACGGACGTCAGGTCGGCCGCCGCCCCGGGAATGGACGTGGAGTCCAGCGGATCGTGCCCGCCGATGACCTCCAGAAACAGGGCAGCGTCAGACACCGTGCGGGCGAACGGCCCGATCTGGTCCAGGCTGGAGGCGAAGGCCACCAGGCCGTAGCGGGAAACCGCCCCGTATGTGGGCTTGACACCGACCACGCCACAGAGGGCGGCCGGCTGGCGGATCGACCCACCGGTGTCGCTTCCCAGGGAGAGCGGCACGAAGCCGGCTGCCACCGCCGCGGCCGAACCACCCGACGAACCGCCTGGGACCTTCGTGGTGTCCAACGGGTTGCGGGTGGCGCCGAAGGCCGAGTTCTCAGTCGAGCTGCCCATGGCGAACTCGTCGAGGTTGGTCTTGCCGACCAGGACGGCGCCGGCGGCGGCCAGCCGCTCCACGACCGTGGCGTCGTACGGGGGTCGCCACCCCTCGAGGATCCGCGAGGAGCAGGTGGTCGGCACCCCGCGGGTGCACATGTTGTCCTTGATGGCCACCGGTACGCCGGCCAGCACGCCCGGGTCCTCACCGGCGGCGACCCTGCGGTCGACCTCGTCGGCGGCGGCCCGGGCCTCGTCGGCCAGCACCAGGTTGAAGGCGTGGATCTCCGGCTCTCCTGAGCGGATGGCCACCAGGTGCTCGTCGACCACCGACCGGGCCGAACGGTCGCCGGATCGGACGGCCGCGGCGAGGGCACGGCCGCTCACGACACCTCCCCCAGCACCGGCGGCACCCTGAACTGCGCCTCCTCGACCGAGGGAGCGGCGGCCAGCACCTCGTCCCGGTCACTGGTCGGTCCCTCGACGTCGGCCCGGAAGACGTTGACCAGTGGAAGCGGGTGCGCCGTGGGCTCCAGGTCGGAGAGATCCAGGGCGTCGAGGTCGGCCGCGTGGTCGAGCACGTCGGCAAGCTGCAGGGTGAAGGCGTCCAACTCGTCGGCGGTCAGCGAGAGCCGGGCCAGGTCGGCCACATGGGCCACGTCGTCGCGTGTTATCCGTTCTGTCATCGGGCGGCCACGCTACGGGTTCAGCCGGAACCGACCACGAGGGTGACCTCGACGTCGGGCATTCCACGCCTTGCCGGCGGGGGATCCTGGGAGACCACCACCAGGGCGGCCCGGTCGACAGGGGTCCCATCGGTCGACTCGGGCAGGCCCACGACCACGACGTTGCGGAACCCCGACACCTGCAGCCGGCTCTCGGCCGCGGCCAGGGACAGCCCCTCCAGCGCAGGAACGGCCCGCTCGGCCGCCCCCAGCGATATGACCACCCGGACGTCGTCGCCCACGACCATCCGCGTACCGGCCACCGGCTCCACCCTGGAGACGCGACCGGCCGCCACCCACTCGTCGTGCTCCTCTCCCATGGTCGGCGCCAGTCGTAGGGCAATCAGCTCGGCCACCACGTCGGCCGGCATCATGCCGACCAGGCCCTGGGGCACCACCCGGGGCAGGGGTCCGTCCGAGACCAGGAGGTCGACGGCATCGCCCCTCGGGACTGTGTCACCAGACCTCAGCACCTCCAGCACGACGCCGGCGACCACGTCCTCGTTGTTGACGCGGGTCACCTCTCCGGTTACGAGGCCGGCATCGACCAGCAGGCGACTCGCCTCGGACAGGCTCACGCCCACCAGGCCAGGCGGTATCGACTGGCGCTCGGATCCGAGCGAAACCTCCAGCACCACCGTCTCGCCCGCTGCCAGGCGGGTACCTGCCGGGGGCTGCATGTCGAGCACCTCACCGGCGCTGGTGCCGTTGCGCCTGACGTCGAACCTCTCCACCAGCCAGCCCAGCTCGGTGAGCAGGGACCGGGCGCTGTCGCCCGACGAGCCCACAAGGGTGGGCAGGGCCCGCTGGGTGGGTCGGCTGATCTCCCTTACGAGCATGCCGCCGACGGCGGCCACCACGATGAGAAGGCCGGTCAGCAGGACACCGGTCCAGCGGCGACGGCGGCGGACCGGCCGGGGCGCCGGTGACACCGGCTGGGAGGGGAACACGGTCGGTGCTACACGGTCCGACTCGCCCGGCATCGGGGCAGCGCCCACCTCGCCTGGACCGACGAGCGGCAGCGGCTCGGGTCGGGCCATCCTCCCGGCGATGTCCAACAGCATGCGCCCCAACTCGCGGGCCGTGGGACGGTTCTCAGGCTCGGCGGCGCCTGCATGGGCCACCACCGGGACGAGGGGGCCCAGCGTGTCGGGAATCGGCACGTCCTGGCCGACGCGGGCGCTCAGGGTGCCCTCGAGGGTGTCGGCCACGAACGGGAGGTGACCTGTCACCCCCTCTACCATGCACAGCGCCAGGGCGTACACGTCGGATCGGCCGTCCAACGCCAGGCCCTGGGCCTGCTCCGGCGAGGCGTACCGGGCGGTGCCGATCACCCCACCGCCGCCGTACAACTCACGGCTGGCGACCCCGGTGAGGGCCTCAGCCAACCCGAAGTCGGCGACGCGGAGGCGTCCGTCCTGTCCGAACAAGAGGTTGGCCGGCTTGACGTCCCGATGGACGATGCCCTGTCGGTGGGCGTGGTCCAGGGCCCTGCAGGCCTCGAGGGAGACCATCAGCATCTGCGACGGACTGAGGGTGCGGCCCGACGAGAGGATGCTCCGGAGGCTGCCGCCACCCAGGTACTCGGTCACCAGGTAGGCCTGTCCGTCGACCCCCCAGTCGTAGATGGACACCACGTGGGGATCGGCCAGCGACGCCACGAGGCGGGCCTCGGTCCGGAACCGCTCCACGAACGCCTCGTCGCCGACCAGCGAGGAATGCAGCACCTTGACCGCCACCTGCCGACCCAGCGAGAGGTCGTCGGCCAGGTAGACGGTGCCCGAACCGCCGGTTCCGATGGCGTCGCCCAGGCGATACCGCCCGCCCAGCAGTCGGCCACCCATGCCCTGTTGGGGCGCGCCAGCCGACCCTGATGTCCCGGTAGGGGCGCTGGCGGTGAACCGGGGATCGCCCCCGAACGGTCCGTCGGTCACGTCCTGAGGCTACCCGTGGGAGCCCCGTGGATAGCCTGCACCGGTGACTCGTCGGAACGCACTCGTGATCAGCGTGCTGATGGGCCTTGGGGTGGGCATCCTGGTGCTGACCGCCATGCTGCCCAGCGAGAATCCCGGCGACCTGGCCGTCGACACCAACCCGGCCATCAGCGAGCTGCTGCCACACCGGGGAGACACCGTGCTCCCGCAGGCCAACGTCGGCGTGATCCTCACCGCCGGATGGGCCGGCGAGATCCTCCACATCGGCGGAACGCCCATCCCGCTGGACCAGCAGCGGATCCAGAAGGCCCTCAACTCGGTAATATTCCGGCCCGACGCCGGGCTCGTCCTGGACCGGCTCCCGGCCCAGGACGTCTGCACCACCGTCCGCTACTGGCCGGTCCGCAACCCAGACCGCACAGCCACCATCGACTGGTGCTTCCGGGTGGACGGCTGACCCGGACAACGCCCCGCCTCAGTCCGGGATCACTCCGATGCGCCGGGCGTTCTCCCCTGGTCGGGGATCTCTCCGTCGACCAGCAGGCGCTCGAAGGCCGCCTCGTCCAGGATCGGCACACCGAGGGCCTCGGCCCTGACCGACTTGGACCCGCCACCCTCGCCGGCAACCAGCGCCGTCGTCTTCGCCGAGACGCCGCCCGGTGACCTTCCACCCCGGGCCACGATCGCCGCCCTCGCCTCATCGCGGCTGTAGCCGTCCAGCGTTCCGGTCACCACGATGGCCATGCCGGCCAGCACCGGGGCCACGTCGGCGCCGACCGCCGGTCCGGTGTCGGCTACGAGGCTCACGCCGGCGGCCCGAAGGCTGGCCAGCAGGTCCCGGCTGGACGACTGGCGCAGCCATTCGTGGACGCTGGCCGCGATGATCGGGCCCAGGCCGTCGACCGCCTCCAGGTCGTCGACAGAGGCGGCCAGCAGGCCGTCCAGGTCGCCGAAGGCCGAGGCCACCACATCGGCCACCGTCGTCCCGACGTGTGGAATGCGCAGCCCAAACAGCAGCCGTCCCAGCGGTCGTCCCCGGGAGGCCTCGACGGCCCTGCGGAGGTTCCAGACCGACGTCTCGCCGAACCCGTCGAGGGCGCCAATGCGGTCGTAATCCAGCGTGAACACCCCGGCCACGTCCTCCAGGATGCCCTCACCGACGAACAGGTCGACCCGCTGCTCGCCGAAGCCCTCGATGTCCATCGCTCCCCTGGATGCGAAGTGTTCGATGCGTCCCCGGACCTGTCGGGGACAGGCATGGTTCGTGCAGAACGTGGCCGCCTCACCCTCCGAACGAACGAGCGGTCCGCCACATGCAGGACACGACGTCGGGAAGGACCAGGCGGGCAGCCCTTCGGGCCGCTCGACCAGCACGGGACGCAGCACCTCGGGGATGACGTCACCAGCCTTGCGGACCACCACCATGTCCCCCGGGCGGACGTCCTTCTCGCGGACCTGGTCGGCGTTGTGCAGGGTGGCCGCGGCAACCGTTGACCCGCCCACGAACACCGGCTCGAGTCGGGCGAACGGGGTAGCCTGGCCGCCGGGGCCGATCGACACCTCGATGTCCAGCAGGCGGGTGGTGCGCTCCTCGGGCGGCAGCTTGAAGGCAACGGCCCAGCGGGGAGCCCGGGCGGTGAACCCCAGTCGATCCTGCAGCCCGAGGTCGTCGACCTTCACCACCACCCCGTCTATCTCGTAGTCCAGGTCGTGGCGGGAGGCCGCAACCAGCTCCACGTGGGCCACGACCTCGTTGAAGTCGGCGAAGCGCTCCATCCGGTCGTTCACCGGCAGGCCGAGGGTAGAAAGCCAGGCCAGGGTGTCGCCGTGCGACCCCAACTCGGGCCCACCGACCACCTCACCCAGCTGATAGGCCCAGAACGAGAGGTCCCGGGTGGCGGTCACCGCTGCGTCCTTCTGGCGGAGCGAGCCGGCGGCCGTGTTGCGGGGGTTCACGTAGACCTTCTGGTCGGCCGCCTCCTGCGCGGCGTTCAACGCTGCGAAGGCGGTCAGGCACATGTAGACCTCGCCGCGCACCTCCACCACCGGAGGGGCGCCGTCGGCCAGGCGTACGGGAACGTCTCCGATGGTCCGTACGTTGGCCGTGACGTCCTCGCCTGCACGACCGTCGCCACGGGTTGCCGCCTGGACGAGCACCCCGTCCTCGTAGCGGAGCGACACGGCCAGGCCGTCGAACTTCAGCTCGCAGGCCCAGGCCGGGACCCCGTCGCCTCCGAGGCCGTCTCCGAGGCGTCGTAGGACCCGTTCGGACCATGCCCACAACTCCTCGACGCTGAAGGCGTTGTCCAGCGACCGCATGGGCACCCGGTGGACCACCTCGTCGAAGGTGGACCGCCCGGCGCCCGCCACCCGCTGGGTCGGCGAGTCCGCGGTGACCAACCACGGGTGGCGGTCCTCCAGGCCACGCAACTCGACCAGCAGGGCATCGAAGTCGGCGTCCGGGATATCGGGAGCGTCGTCGACGTGGTAGCGCTCGTCGTGGTGGCGGATCAGCGCCCGGAGCTCGTCGATCCGGGCCTCCGCGTCGTTCACGGACCGATCCTACCGGTGGCCCGGGACGCCCTCAGGGCCTACGCGTGCTCCGACCGAGCGTCCTGTAGCTCGACCGACCGGCCCGTACCCTGACGTGGTGGCCCGTCCCTCACGCCCCTCACGCCCATCCCGGCCGTTACGACCCTCCCGGCCGTTACGGGCCTTCGTGCAGCGCAATGGCCACGACCGTATCCCGGGTCGTGGTACCGAGCGGGCTGCCGTGGTCGCCCTACGGGTGGCGTGGCTGGTGCTTCCGGTCGCCCTCGGACCCACCGTTGCCGATGCCCTGCACGACATGGCCTCAGGCCCCCGGTCCACGGCCTCGGTGGCCCTCTGGGTCCTCTGGGCGATCGGCCTGACCGCCACCCTGGTCCCGCTTCCGGTGACCCTGACAGCGCTGAGGGTCGGCGCTCCGGCGCTTGTCGTCGCTGCGGCCTGGAGTGCCCCGGCAGGCGAGGGCGTCCTCCGGACGATGCCGGGGATGGTCGTGGCCGCCGTGGTGGTCGTAGCCGCCTTCTCGGCTCCGACGGCAGACCGGTTCGTGGACGGGGCCTCCTACGGCGACGAGCGGCGCTTCCAGCTCCGGGCCCCGGGGCCCGTCGCCCTGCTGCTGGGACCGTTGGCCACCGTGGTCGTCATCCTCGGCCTGGTCCTCGGTCCGGTGCTGCTGATCGGCCGCCACTGGGTGGCCGGAGCCGCAGCCATCTGCATGGGCCTCCCGCCAGCCGGCCTGGCCGCCCGTGCCCTCCACCGGCTGTCCCGACGCTGGATCGTGCTTGTGCCGGCCGGGCTCGTCCTCCACGACCATCTGGCCCTGGCCGAGCCGACGCTGATCCAGCGGGCCGGCCTGGCCCGGATCGGTGCGGCGCCGGCGGACACCGACGCACTGGACCTCACCCAGCAGGCCCATGGCCTGGCCCTGGAGGTGAGGTGCCGGGAACCCCACGACGTGCTGCCCTCAGGCCGGGGCCGCACGACCGGTGCCAGGGCAGTCGAGGTCCGCCCTGTCGAGGCCTTCCTCTGCTCGCCGATCCGACCCGACGTGGTGCTGGCCGACGCTTCCCGCCGACGCCTACCGGTCGGCTGAGAGGCTCAGGCCCGGCGGGCGATCGAACCGCCGAGCACCTGGTCGCCGTCGTAGAACACCACGCTCTGGCCGAGCGCCACCCGGGGACGGGGCTCGGCCCAGCGCACCACGCCATCGTCCAGCACCGCAGGGTCGCACGAACCGTGGGCGCTCGTCTGCACGAGGACTCTCCCTACCACGGGCCCGTCGGCCCATGAGAAGGCCTCCAGCGGCGTGGCATCGACCATCAGGTCGTCGATCGATCCAACCGTGACCGTGGCGCCGGCGACGTCGACGTCCACGGCGAAGCGGGGTGCGGCTCCCCCCGCCAGGGCCATGCCCCTCCGCTGCCCGACGGTCACCAGCTCCACAGCGGCGACCGAACCCACCTCGGCACCCGACCCGTCGACCACCCGTCCCGGGGTGAGGGTGAGGCTGCGGCGCAGGAAGTCCTCCCGGCCGTGCTCACGGGTTATGAAGCAGACGTCCTGGCTGTCCGGCTTGTCCGCCGTCCTGAGGCCGAGGCCGGCAGCCCGTCGGCGCACCTCGTCCTTGGTCAGGTCGCCGATCGGGAGCAGGAGGCTGGCCAGCTGGTCCTGGTCCAGCATGTGCAGCACGTATGACTGGTCCTTCGCCGCGTCGGCGGCCCTGGCGATCCGGCGGGTGCCGTCGGGCCGTACCACCACACGGGCGTGGTGGCCTGTGGCCAGGAGGCCGAAGCCCAGCGCCCTGGCACGGTCCAGTAGGCGGCCGAACTTGACGTGGCGGTTGCACTCGATGCACGGGTTGGGCGTCCTGCCCGCCGCGTGGTCGGCCACGTAGGGGCCCACCACCAGCGAGTCGAAGTGGTCGCCGAGGTTGAACACGTGGTGGTCGATCCCCAGGGCGTCGGCCACCCGCCTGGCGTCGTCGACGTCGGACACAGCGCAGCAGCCGGAATCCGACTCGCCGCCCCAGAGGCGGAGCGTCACGCCTACAACCTCATGTCCGGCCTCCAGCAGGAGTGCGGCGGCCACCGAGGAGTCCACGCCACCCGACATGGCGACCATCACCGGGCCGTAGACCGGCTGGCCGGTCATCGGGACCCCACGGCGCGATCGTGCTCCCTGAGTCGGGCCACCGCTGCCGGGATGACGGCCAGGGCGTGGTCGACGTCGCCGTCGCAGGAGCCGTGGCCGAGGGAGAGCCGCAGTGAGCCCACGGCCGACGCCCGGTCGACGCCCATGGCGGCCAGCACGTGGGAGGGCTCCTGGGCACCGCTGGCACACGACGCGCCGGCGCTGGCCGACACGCCGTCGCGCTCCAGCAGGAACAACAGCGCCTCGCTCTCGATGCCGTCGAAGCAGACGTGGGCGATGGCGGGCGTGCGCTGGGTGCCATAGGGGACGGTGCGGTGGCTGTCCGGTACGCCGGCCAGCAGGCCCGCCTCCAGGCGGTCCCTCAGCGCCCCCACCCGTGTGACCGTGGCATCACGATCGGCTACCACCAGGCGGGCCGCCTCGCCGAGGCCGACGATGGCCGGCACGTTCTGGGTGCCGCTGCGCCGTTCATGTTCCTGGCCACCGCCCCGCAGGACGGGCGCCAGAGGCACGCCCGACCTGACGACCAGGGCGCCCGCCCCCTTGGGCCCCCCGAACTTGTGTCCGGTCAGACTGACCAGCCCGGCGGCACGGCAGGCCACCGTGAGGTCGATCCAGGCGACGGCCTGGACGGCGTCGGTGTGGAGCACCGCCTCGTGCGCGCCCTCGGCCAGCACCGCCGCCACGGCATCCAGGTCGTTGCACACCCCGGTCTCGTTGTTGGCCGCCATTACCGACACCAGACGGATCCCGTCGACAGCGGAGAGCACCTCGGCCAAGGCCCCGAGGTCGATCCGACCGCCGGCATCGGTAGGCACGACGATTCCGCCGGCATCGGCCACCGGCGCCAGCACCGCCGGATGTTCCACCGCGCTGCACGCCGGCAGGCCACCGGTCGCCCGCACCACGCCGTCCACGGCCAGGTTGTCGGCCTCGGTGCCCCCGCTGGTGAACACCACGTCACCGGGCCCGGCACCCACCAGCGCCGCCACGATGTCCCGGGCGTCGTCGATGGCCCGTCGGGCGGCACGGGCCACGGCATGGGAACCCGACGGGTTGCCGGGATGATCGGCCAGCCACGGCAGCATCGCCTCGACCACCTCGGGTCGGGCCGGCGTGCTTGCCGCATGGTCCAGGTAGGCGCCCTCCATGGGTCCGAGGCTACGACCTAACCCGCTTGGCGGGCCTGCCGGATCCGGCCATACTCCGCCGATGGACGGCTACGACGAGCGCACCTACGGCGACCGCTACGCGGAGGTATACGACCACTGGTACGGCGATGACGGTGGGATGGCCCTCACACGTATCGGCACGCCGACCGACGTGGCCAACCGAATCGCCACGCTCGCCGGGAGCGGACCGGTACTGGAGCTAGGCGTGGGCACGGGACGACTGGCCCTGGCCCTGGCGGACCGCGGGCTGGACGTCACCGGCCTGGACGCATCGGGCGCCATGCTCGACCGCTTACGGGCCAAGCCCGGATCGGAACGCCTGACCCTGCTGGAGGGCGACATGGCGGCCCCGCCGAGCCTGACCGACGACACGTTCTCCGTGGTCCTCGTCGGCTTCAACACCTTCTTCAACCTGACTACGGTCGAAGCCCAGGCCGGGTGCATGGCATCGGCGGCCCGCCTACTGCAGGGTGGCGGTCGGTTCGTGGTGGAGGCGTTCGTGCCCGATCCGAAGCTGGCCACCGACGGCGTCTCGGCCCGCTACGTGGGCCTGGACCGGGTGCTGCTGGACGTGGTGAAGGTCGACGGGGCCGAGCAGGTGATCACTGGCCAGCGGATCGAGATCAGCGCCGCCGGCAACCGGCTATTCCCCTACGTCCTGCGCTACGCCACCCCCAACCAGATGGATGCCATGGCCTCGGCAGCCGGGTTGCGGCTCGAGGACCGCGCGGAGGACTGGCACGGCACCACGTTCGACGACGGGTCGCCGGCCCACGTGTCGGTCTGGGTGAAGCAGTAGGCCGGGTCGCCCGGGCCCGAATCGGGCGGGTCGGCTCGCCCGGGAACCGGTCGTGTCAGTCGGCTCGCCCGGTCAGGAGCGGCAGGTCCAACATAGGACGGTTGCTGCGCTTCAGCTCGGAGAACGTAGAGAACCGGCAGAGCGTCAGCGTGGCCTCGTAGAGCTCCAGGCACGCCTCGTCGGTGTCGGGCACCGACGAGATGACCGGCCCGAAGATGGACGGTCCGTCCGGTGGGCCGAAGGTGATGATCGGTGTGCCGACGTCACGGCCTGTTCGGCCCACCGCCACCTCCGTCTCGGCCCGCAGCACTTCGTCGAACGACGGGTCCGAGGCCGCCTCGGCGTGGCCGGAGTCGAAGCCCGCCAGCGCGAGCACCTCTGTCAGGTGCTCAACGGTGGCGACACCGGACCGGAAGTCTGTCCCGGGCTCCGCCACCCGGTGCCAGATGGTCTCGCCGAACGCACGATAGAGCGGGTCCATGGCTCCGGACCCCTCGGCGGCGCGAACCGAGGCCGCCACCCGGAGCATCCGGCGTCCCCGCTCGTGGGACTCGCGGTAGCCCTCGGGGAACTCGGCGTCGTAGTCCCGCTCCTCGTTCAGGATCGAAAGGTTGATGAACCGCCACTCGATGGTCAGCCCACGCAGCTCGGCGACTCGCCGAAGCCACCGGGAGGTCTGCCATGCGAACGGGCAGACCGGATCCCAGAAGAACTCGATGTCTGCGTGTTCAGCCATGTTCCGATCTTCGCCCCTGCATGGCCTCAGCCCACCAGCGGGTCCGTCCAGTTCCCGGCCGCCCAGACGCCGGCTGCCAGGAACACGACCACCAGGCCGTAGAGGACCGACGTGCCCGCGAGGCGCGGGAACCGTCGCCGGTCACAGGCGTCCAGCAGCCAGGCCAGCACCGCTC
Organism: Acidimicrobiales bacterium; assembly: GCA_022452145.1. NCBI lineage: Bacteria > Bacillati > Actinomycetota > Acidimicrobiia > Acidimicrobiales > Acidimicrobiales bacterium. The sequence goes on from JAKURY010000004.1 coordinate 50,710, forward strand.
CCCCGACCAGACCACCCAGGTGGCCACCGATGCTGATGCCCGGACGACCGAAGGTGAAGAAGAGGTTGACGACCACAAGGCCACCCAGCCCTGTGTGCCAGGGGTTCACGCCCCGGTGCAACTGGTGGACGACGGTTGCCGCCATGAGGCCGAACACGGCGCCCGATGCCCCGACGGTCAATGCCATCGGGTCCATGAGCATCACGCCCAGCGAGCCGGCGGCCAACGAACCCAGGTAGAGGCCCACGTACCGAACCGGTCGATGGAGGTGCTCCAACTGCTGGCCGAGCATCCACAGCAGGAACATGTTGAAGACGAGGTGGAGGAGTCCGCCGTGGAGGAACCCACCGGTCACGAGCCGCCACCACTCGCCGGCGGACACGCCGACCACCGGATCCATGCCGACGTACGGTGCCCATCCGCCGAGGAGGCCGTGGTCGCCCGTGATGCCACCACCACCGGATGCGAACCGGTCGTAGAGCCGGGTGCCCGTTCCGCCGGCCAGCACCATGAGCACGAAGCCGGCGAGGTTCAGGCCGATGAGGACCGTTGTGGCGTCCCGTCCGGACCGGGCGGGAATCCGCAGGCCACCGGCGGACGGCGCCGAGCGGGGAGAGAACCGCTGTGTGGACCTGGACGCCACACAGGCCGGACAGTGGAAGCCGACCGAGGCCGAGTGCATGCAACGGGCGCAGATGCGTCGGTTGCAGCGCTGGCACCGTACCCCGGCCCGGTTCTCGGGGTGCCAGTGGCAGACCTCGGCGTCCGGTGGGGATTCCATCCGGCGCACCGTACCGGCGTACCCGACGGGCCCCGGTGCGCCCGTGGTCACCTCGCCACGAACTCAGGGGCGGAAGACGAGCGGCCTCAGAGACGGATGATGACCGGCACACAGTCCGGGTCGGTGACCCAGGCGAAGAACAGCAGTTGGGGTTCGTCACAGGTGACGGTGGCGTGCCGCACCCCGGTGTCGTGGAGGATCACCGTCCCCGGCCCGTGGGTCGACCACGCGTCGCCCTTCTGCCAGTCGGCGGAACCGGCCAGCACCCAGTAGACCTCGACGGCCTTGTGGACGTGGGGCGGGTAGGTGACGCCGGGACCCTGCAGGACCATGCCGGCGAACACCTCGTCGCTCAGGTACACGGGCGTCGCCGTACTCCCCGAGATGGCGTCCTCGGCGGCACCGATGATCGGCGAGTAGGCGTAGCCCAGACGCATGGCGTCCATGTCCGGCTCCCCTGCGTATTCGGGGTACGGAACGACCCAACCGGTCCGGGATGCGACCATCCGGGCCAGGTCGGCGGCCGGTCCCACCCCGGCTGCCAGGGTCGTCTCGAGGTGCTCATCGACCACCGGCAGGGTGACCCGGGGTAGCTCCGCTGCCGGGACGACCCGCGTCAGCGCATCGGCCAGCAGGGCCATTGGACTCTCCATTTCGGGATGGCCGGCGCCCTCGGCGACGGCGAGGTCGTGGAAGGCGATCAGGAAGGGGTCGCGCACGGCGCGGAACCTAGACCCGGCACCGGGCAGCGGCCAGCACCCGGAGGCCGAGCCGAGCCGCGTCTCAGCAGCCGCGGAAGGTGGCCCTGCCCGGTCCGTGCTCGAAGAACGACTCCACGCCGTGTCGGGCGTCGTCGGTCTCGAAGACCTCCATGAAGAGGTCCAACTCCAGGTCCACGCCTGCATCCAGCGAGAGCCGGAGGCCCTCGTCGATTGCCCGCTTGGCTGCCCGGATGGCCACCCGGGGACCGGCGGCGTAGCCGGCGGCCAGGGCCAGAGCGCGCTCCAGTAACCCGTCGTCGGGCACCACCTCGTCGGCCAGGCCCAGTCGAAGGGCCTCGGAGGCATCCACCTGGGCTCCGCCCCAGATCAACCGCTTGGCCGTCGATCGACCGACCAGGCGGGTCAGGCGCTGGGTGGCCCCGCCACCGGGGATGATGCCCAGGAGCACCTCTGGCTGGCCGAACACCGAACGCTCCCCCAGGATCCGCAGGTCACAGCACCAGGCCAACTCGGCGCCCCCGCCGAGGGCCAGGCCGTTGACCGCGGCGATCGTCGGACACGGAATCCGCTCGAAGGCGGCGAAGGCCGATCGGAAGGCATCGGCCTGGATCGGACGCAGGTCCGGGTCGGCGAACCCGGCCAGCTCCGCACCCGCGGCGAACATGCGACCGGCACCGGTCACTACGACGGCTCCCGGGGGATCGTCGGCACAGTCCAGGGCCAGGGCCTCTATCTCGTGGAGCAACGCCGCATCCAGGGCGTTGACCTTGGGACGGTCGAGGGTGGCCAGGACAACGCCGTCGTCGCGTCGCTCGACACGGAGGAGGGGCCGTTCTGTCACCTCTGTCACCGCCGGAGGGTACCCAGCAGGACCGGTAGCCATGGAACCGGACTCCGGATCGCCACCAGTCCGGCTCAGAGGAAGACGGCGGTGCCCTCGTCGGGGTCGGGTGCTCCGATGGGCCCGTCCGGGTTGGCGGTCTCGCCCACGTTGCGCACCGACGTCACCCCGTCCACCCGGTCCCTCAGGATCCGCTCGATGCCGGCCTTGAGCGTCTGGTCCGAGGCCGGGCAGGTGGTGCAGGCCCCGACCAGTTCCACGGTGACCTCGCCAGTCACCTCGTCGACGTCATGCAACTCGATGTCGCCGTCGTCGGCCTGGATCGCCGGACGGATGATCTCGATGACCTTCTCCACCCGGGCCCGGAGGCCGGGGGTCGCCTCGGTGGTGACGTCGATCGACATGGCTTCATTCTCGCACCACCGGCCACAGACGCCACCCCCATCCGCCCGACAGACCCCGATGATCGACCGCCGTAGGCTCGGACGGTGCCCCTCCAACCCCTCCCAGGCATCCGGCTTCTCGCCCACCAGGGTGGCTGGGACGAGATCGGCCTGGTGGCCGGTCCACTGGCCGTGGTCGCCGCACTGCTCTGGATGGCCGACCGCAGGGCCCGCCGGATGGGCCGACGCCAGGACGACGACGCCTGACGGCCTCCGTCAGGAAATGTCGGCTCCCAGGCGGGCCAAGTTGCCGACCAGGTCCTGGTAGCCGCGTTCCACATGGTGGGCGTCCGCCACCACCGTCTCACCGTCGGCGGCCAGGCCAGCCACCACGAGGGCCGCCCCGGCCCGGATGTCGGGCGCACGCACCGGCGCCCCGGAGAGCGCTTCCACCCCCCGGACCACCGCGTGGTGGCCCTCCACGCGTATGTCGGCACCCATGCGCACCAGTTCGGGGATGTACCTGAACCTGCCGGCGAACACGTTCTCGGTGAGGATCCCCACCCCGTCGGCCACGGACAGCAGCGCTACCAGCAGGGGCTTGTAGTCGGTGGCCACCCCTGGATACGGCAGGGTCGACACGTCTACGGAACGCAGCCGGTCCGGCGCCGTGGCCCACAGCACGTCGCCACCGTCGTCGACCCGCAGGCCCATGTCGCCCAGCTTCTCTAGCAGCATCTCCATGTGGTCGGCCCGTGCGCCGTGCAACTGGATCGCCCCGCCGGCCATGCCGACGGCCGCCAGGTAGGTGGCCGCCTCGATGCGGTCGGGAACCACCGTGTGTGTGACCGGGTGCAGCCGTTCGACCCCCTCGACGGTGATGGTGGAGCCGCCCGCACCGTGGACCTCAGCGCCCATGGCGTTCAGGAAGGCCGCCAGGTCGGCGATCTCGGGCTCCCGGGCCGCATTGTCTATGACCGTCGTGCCCTTGGCCCTGACGGCCGCCATCAGGAGGTTCTCGGTGGCCCCCACGCTCGGGTACTCGAGGATGACCCGCGCTCCCACCAGCCGCTCGGCCCGGCCCTCGATGTAGCCGTGGCTGGTGGTGAACGTGGCCCCCAGCTGCTCGAGCGCCCTGAGGTGCATGTCGATCGGACGGTGGCCGAAGTCGTCGCCGCCGGGCACCGACACCCGGGCCTCGCCGAACCGTGCCAGCAGCGGGCCCAGCACGACGATGGACGCCCGCATCCGCTCCACCAGGTCGTACGGAGCCTCCGGAACCATCACCTCGGGCACGTCGATGGTCAGGATGTCCGGCGCCTGGTCGGAGGAGCCGTGGGTGACGGTCGCCCCCATGCCGTCCAACAACTCGGCCATGAGGGCGACGTCGGCGATCCGCGGAACGTTCCGGAGGGTGAAGCGCCCGGGGGCCAGCACCGAGGCCGCCATGAGCTTCAGGACCGAGTTCTTCGCTCCGGAAACCCGGATGGAACCGGACAGTGGGCCAGATCGCCGGACCCGGATGACCGAACGACTACCGGTCCCGGCTGAAGAATCGTCTGAGACGGCATCCACCCCCTCAGTATGGTGGGCGACCGAACGGACCGGAGGGCAGCCCATCACCACCAGCACGCCCGATGGCACCAGCGGTCGCACGACGACGGTGGTCGTGGTCCACGAGGTGGATAAACGCGGCCTGGCCGATCTCCGGTCCCCCCGCGACGACCTGGTCCGGGAACGTGGTCCGGAGCCCGCTTCCGGATCGGCAGAGCGCTTCGGGCTGGCCCACGGCCCGTTCCACGCGTGGGTGCGCACGCTGGTCGTCGCCCCGTCGGACCCGGCGGCACCAGATGGCCGCCTCTCACGGGTGGTGGAGACCATCGAATACCGGGCGGCGGTCGGCATCTGGCGCCCCCTGTTCGCCCTACCGCTACGTCATGCCGTGAGGACCCGGAAGGTGCCGTGGTGGGCGCCGCCGGACCGCCTCGACGCCCGGGCCAGCCGGGTGCTCTCCCTCCTGGCCTGCATACAGGTCGTCGACGGCTACCTCGGCACTGTCATCACCCAGACCATCACCTTCGCCAGCGACGAATTCCACCGGAGCGACACCGCACAGGGTGTCACGCTGGCCGTCGTCCGCCTCGGAATCGTCGTGGCCCTGGCCGTGGTGGCCCTCGCCGACAGGAGCGGCAGGCGACGCCTGCTCATGGCCGCCGCCGTCCTGGCGGTTGCCACCACGGCGCTGGGGGCCCTCTCGCCGGGGCTCTGGTTCCTGGGCGGCACGCAGCTGGTGGCCCGGGGCCTCACTATGGGCATGGGGATCCTGATCGGGGTGTTCGCCGCCGAGGAGCTCCCACGCGGTTCACGTGCCTACGGGGTGAGCCTGCTGGCGCTCTGCGCCGCCCTGGGGGCCGGCATGGCCGTGTGGGTCCTACCGGTGGCCGACCTGGACCCACGGGGCTGGAGGGTCGTCTACCTGGTGCCGCTGGTGGCCATTCCCGGCCTCGTGGCCATCGGTCGACGCCTCCCGGAGTCCCGCCGGTTCACCGCCAACGCCCCGGCAGGCGCCGACGGCGGCCGGCCCTCCGGCGCCCTGAGGCGCATCGAGGGGCGTCGACTGCTCCTGTTGGCCGCTTCGGCATTCCTCCTCCTGGTGTTCGCCGCACCGGCCAGCCAGTTCCAGAACGACTTCCTGAAGGACCACCGCGGCTACACGGCCGCCGGCATCACCCTGTTCACCCTCCTGACCACCACCCCGGCAGGCATCGGCATCTTCATGGCCGGTCGGTTGGCCGACACCAGGGGGCGTCGGGGCGTGGGGGCGGTCGGCCTCCTCGGCGGTACGGCCTTCATCGTCGTCGGGTACCACACGGCGGGGCTCGCCATGTGGACGACCAACGTCATGGGTGCCGTACTGGGATCGTTGACCGTGGCCCTCGGCGTCTACGGACCCGAGTTGTTCTCGACCAGGCACAGGGCCCGGGCCAACGGCCTGATAGTCACCCTGGGCGTAGCCGGTAGCGCCACCGGGCTGCTGGTGGTGGGGATGCTGGCAGACCGGTTCGGGTCGTACGGTCCGGCCTTCTCCGTGGTGGCCGTCGGGCCTGTCCTGGCCGCCGTGCTCGTGCTGGGTTGGTTCCCCGAGACGGCCCGGGTGGAGCTGGAGGCCCTCAACCCCGGCGACGCCGACCTCGACGACGTATCGCCGGGCGGAGCAACCCCCGACGGGTCCTGACCGGCTCGAAGGGGTCAGGTCTGGAACGTGTCGGCCATCCAGGCTTCGACGGCGTCGCAGACGATCCCGTCGGCGCCCTTCAGGTCGTGGCGCTTCCCGGGTAGGCGGACCACCGTCACCGGTCCGGCGATTGCCGACAGGTGGGTGTCGAATTCCTCCGGGGTCCCGAACTCGTCCCGGTCGCCGGACACGAACAGGCACGGCATGTGGATGGACCCGAAGTGGCCGGTCCGCAGGTTCTCCGGCTTCCCAGGCGGGTGCAGCGGGTAGCAGACCAGCACCAGGCCGGCCGCCGGCAGGCCCTCGGCCACTGCCATCGAGCACATCCGACCGCCCATGCTGCGCCCACCCAGCACCAGCCTGTCCGGGTCCAGGCCGTGGGCCCCGGCCATCGCGGCCACGCCGTCGCGCACCGCTTTGACCAGCACCGGTGCCCGGTCGGGGAAGGGCTTCCCGGCCTTCCGGTAGGGGAAGTCCATGCGCTCCACCGGGAGGGGTGCCATCCGGTCCTGGAGTACCACCAGGCCCGGATGGTCGCGGTCGCTCCCCGCCCCAGGGGTCAGGAACAGGCCGGACACGGTGGGCGACGTGGTCACGGCCGGAGGGTAGCGCCGGCAACCCTGACGACGGCCCGGCCCGACCGGAACCTGTGACGGACCCGTCGGTAGTCTGTTCCCATGGACGGCACGCACTCCGCGGACGGGGCGGCCCGCCACGAAGCGCTGGTCGCGACGATGACCGGTGGCATGGCGCCGTCGGTGCCGGCGTTCGCCGGAAGCGGCCGGTTCCATCCTGACGGACGCCCGAAGGGTGAGTTCCGGGACTCGCTCCGGAATCCCGCAGACGCCCGCAACGCCTTCACGGTCGCCGGCGCGGTCCTGTTCCCGGTCGCCGTGGTGGCAGCCGCCGTGGCCATCGCCCACCCGATCGCCTGGGTGCTGGCGTTCATGGTCATGCCGGTGGCACAGAACCGCCTGTTCATCCTCCACCACGAGGCCGCCCACCGGGTCCTGTTCTCGAGCCGGCGGGTCAACGACCTGGTCGGCATCAACCTCATTGGCTGGCTGACCTTCGGCACCGGCGGCCACGGTTACAGGATCGGCCACATCAGACACCACCGTGACGAGTTCGGACCCGACGAACCGGACTTCCTTCTCTACTCGCAGTACCCGATCACCCCTGCGTCGATGCGTCGAAAGCACCGCCGTGACCTGTTCGGGGTGTCGGCGTTCCGGATCGTGCGCCCCCGGTTCCAGCGACTAGGAGAGGCCCGCCACCGCCGCCTCACCTACTGGTTCCTCGCCGGGCAGGCGCTGGTGTTCAGCGCCTTCTGGTCCTTCGGACGGCCATGGCTCTACCTGGCGCTCTGGGTCCTCCCCTGGGCGACGCTCTACCAGGTGGTCAACCGGCTCCGGGCAATCGCCGAACACGCCGGGATGACCCGGTCGCTGGACCGGCGACGAACCACACACCACGTCCGGCAGTCGCTCCTCGCCCGAATGGTGATGGTCCCGCTGAGCGTCGGCTACCACCTGGCCCACCACGCCGACATGACGGTCCCCTACCGCAACCTGCCCCGCCTACACGAGGCGCTGGTGGAGGACGGATACGTCGGCGATGTCGAGTGGCCGACCTACCGGGCGCTCTGGCGGACCCTGCGGTCCGCCGAGCCCGTAGCGGCCTGACCCATTCCCGGCCCGACTCGACTGCAGACTGGGTCGTTCCCGGGCCGGACCTATTGCGACGGGACCCGAGTCGGGTAGGGCTCAGATCTCGACGACCCCGTGGACGTCCAGGTTCCGGAACGTCGTGCCGTCGGAATTCTCGGCCGCTGCCTCCTGGGTGCCAGCCTTCTCGTCGTTCTCGGCGGCCGACTCCGCCGAGTCGAACTCGACGATCATCAGCGTGACCCCCGGCCGGTCCCGGTCGCCGCACACGGTGGCCCGCCGGGCGTTTGTCTCTCCGGCCATCTGCTCCGCATATCCCTGGACCTTTGCCAACTCCTCGGCCGGATCCGACTCGGACTCGATGATCTGGATGAAACGCATGGGGTGCCTCCCTGTCTGCCGCCGGGAATATCCCGATCGGGGAAGGGAGGATCCCGCGTGGGTGGGGCCGCCACAAGGCGCTGGCCCGTCGACCAAACTCAGGTCAGGGTTCGGAGCACCTCGGTCAGGCCGCCGGCCAGGCCGGTCACCTCGGCCTCGTCCGCATCGCCGTCGGCGAGCAGGGCCATGAGCTGAGTGGTCCGGTCCCCGAGGGCGTTCCAGAGTTGGCCGTCGATTCCGAACGGGGGCCGGTGGTCCACCAGTACCGGGACCAGCTGGATGAGCTGTTCGATTCCCGCGAGGTCGCGGGCGTCACGCCGAAGTCGGTCGCAGGCCACGAACATGTCGCTCAGGAGGCGGTTGGCCTCCAGGCCCTCAAGCTCCGGGCGTTCGTCTGCTCCAGCCTGGAAGGCATCCAGCGCGGCTTCCACCGCCTCCTCGTCGGCAACCAGCACCAGCAGGTCCCCTTCGGCGTCGAACTCGTAGGGGATCTCGAGCCGGCCCAGGAGCTCGCCGAAGGCCGACTGCTCATCGGCCGCCCAGGCACCCATCTCATAGGCCAACTTCTCGGCATCGGGATCCAGCGCCGGGCCCCCGGCGTCGTCGGCCTCGGCCACCGCCAGGTCCACGGCCTCCTCGTCGGCCACCAGCACCACCAGGGTGGCGCCCTGCCAGGCATGGGCGATGCCGCCACCGGTCAGGAGCTGGTCCAGGATCCGACGGCTCTCGCCGGCCCACTCATGGAGCTCGTAGGCCAACTGGTCCTCGTCGGTCGAGCCGACGTCGGCGGCGTCGGTCGGCGCCTCGTCCACCAGCGCCACGCCGCACTCCACACAGTCCTCCACGCCCATCGTGTACTGGATCCCGCACTGGAAGCACCATCCCATGGCCGTCATCCTGCCACCGGTCGACGCCCCGCAGGGCCACGGCGATCGGACACGACCGGGAGTGGACGGGGCTATGTTCACCTCCCATGACCGCCAACGCCCAGGTACCCGATCGCAACCTCGCCCTCGACCTCTGCCGGGTCACCGAGGCGGCCGCCCTTGCTGCGTCGCGTTGGATGGGGCGGGGTGACAAGGAGGGGGCCGACGGGGCGGCGGTGGACGCCATGCGCCACGTGCTGGACACCGTCACCATGGACGGCGTCGTCGTCATCGGGGAGGGCGAGAAGGACGAGGCGCCGATGCTCTTCAACGGCGAGCACATCGGCAACGGGCAGCCGCCGGCCGCCGACATCGCCGTGGACCCCATCGACGGCACCACGTTGACCTCCCTGGGCAGGGCCAACGCCATCGCGGTGATCGCCGTGAGCGACCGCGGCACCATGTACGACCCGGGGCCGTGCGTGTACATGGAGAAGATCGCCGTCGGCCCCGAGTGCGCCGGCGTCATCGACATCACTGAGTCGGTCACCGAGAACCTGAGGCGCATCGCCGAGGCCAAGCACGAGGAGGTCCGGGACCTGACCGCGGTGATCCTGGACCGGGACCGCCACGCCGAGCTCATCTCCGAGGTCAGGGCGGCCGGGGCGCGCATCCGGCTGATACCCGACGGCGACGTGGCCGGCGCCATCTCGTCGGCGTGGCCGGGTTCGGGCGCCGACGTGCTGTTCGGCATCGGTGGCACGCCGGAGGGCGTCATCTCCGCCGCAGCCCTGAAGTGCATGGGGGGTGCCATCCAGGGTCGCCTCTGGCCCCGAAACGAGGCCGAACGCAACGCCGCGGTGGAGGCCGGCTACGACCTGGCACGGGTCCTGACCACCGACGACCTCGTGGCCGGAGACAACTGCTTCTTCTCGGCCACCGGGATCACCGACGGCGACCTGGTCAAGGGCGTGCACTACACGTCGGGGTCGGCCCGCACTCAGTCGCTGGTGATGCGCTCGCGGTCGGGCACGGTTCGCATGATCGACGCCCACCACTCCTTGGACAAGTTGGAGTCGTTCTCGCCCGTCTATTGATCCGTGCCGGCCAGCGGTCGGCGACGGCCGGAGGCCGACGGTCTGGCACCTGCTGGGCCGCCGGGCCCGGAGCGCCGTGGTTCCGAGACCGGGCTCAGGCCTCGGCGCCTGCCACCCGGAGGCGCAGTTCGGCACGTGCCAGGGCGCAGGCTGCGTCGGCGTCCTCCTTGTCGGCCGCCAGTGCAGCCTCGGCTGCGGCCCTGGCCACACGGGCACGTTCGACGTCGATCCCGTCTGAGGACTCGGACACGTCCGAGAGGATGCTCACCCTCGTGCCTGCGACCTGCACGAAGCCCTGGTGGACGGCAATGGTGTCCCGGTCGCCATCGGGGCGGATCACGTCGACCGACCAGACCGCCAGCACGCCGATGAAGGGCACGTGGCCCGGCTGGAAGGCAATGTCGCCCCCCTCCAGGGTCCGTGCAACCACCATCTCGGCCTCGCCGCTGTATGAGATGGCCTCCGGCGAGACCAGCTCGATCTGGAACGTCATTGCCCGGGTCAGCCCTGCAGCTCGCGGGCCTTGCGCCGCGCGTCCTCAGCGCCGCCGACGTTCAGGAAGGCCTGCTCGGGCAAGTCGTCCAGCTCGCCGTCGACGAGGGCGGCAAACGAATCCACGGTCTCCTCGACCGGGGTTGTCACGCCTGGCAGGCCGGTGAAGACCTCGGCGACGTTCATAGGCTGGGACAGGAACCTCTGGACCTTGCGGGCCCTGGACACCGTGATCCGGTCCTCCTCGGAGAGCTCGTCGAGGCCGAGGATGGCGATGATGTCCTGCAGCTCCTTGTAGCGCTGGAGGATCTCCTGGACACGGCGGGCCGTGTCGTAGTGCTTCTGGCCGACTACCTCCGGGGTGAGGATGGTCGACGTGGATGCCAGCGGATCCACGGCCGGGTAGATGCCCAGTGCGGCGATGTCGCGGCTCAGCTCGGTGGTGCCGTCGAAGTGGGTGAACGACGTGAACGGAGCCGGGTCGGTGTAGTCGTCGGCGGGCACGTACACGGCCTGCATCGAGGTGATCGACCGGCCCCGGGTCGTGGTGATCCGCTCCTGCAGGTCGCCCATCTCGTCGGCCAGCGTCGGCTGGTAGCCCACGGCCGAGGGCATCCGGCCCAGCAGGGTCGACACCTCGGAGCCGGCCTGGACGAACCGGAAGATGTTGTCGACGAACAGCAGCACGTCCTGACCCTGCACGTCGCGGAAGTACTCGGCCATGGTGAGGGCCGATAGCGCCACCCGGAGGCGGACACCGGGCGGCTCGTCCATCTGGCCGAAGACCAGGGCAGCCTTTTCCAGCACACCCGACTCTTCCATCTCCAGGCGGAGGTCGGTGCCCTCACGGGTCCGCTCGCCCACTCCGGCGAACACCGACACGCCACCGTGGTTGGTGGCCACGCGGTTGATCATCTCGGTGATGAGGACCGTCTTGCCCACACCGGCGCCACCGAAAAGGCCGATCTTGCCGCCCTGCAGGTAGGGGGTGAGGAGGTCGATGACCTTCACGCCGGTCTCGAACATCAGGGCCTTGGGCTCCAGCGAGTCGAATGACGGGGCCGGACGGTGGATCTCCCAGCGCTCCGCCCCCTCTCCGGCCGTCGGGTCGTCCAAGCCTGCACCCGTCACGCTGAACACGTGACCCAGGGTGGCGTCACCGACCGGCACGCTGATGCCCTTGCCGGTGTTACGCACCGCTGTGCCACGGGTTAGGCCGTCGGTGGGCTTCATGGCGATGGCCCGCACCCGGCTATCGCCGATCTGCTGGGCTACCTCGGCCACGATGGTGACCTCGTTGCCGTCGATCACGACGTCGAACTCCAGCGCCGTGTTGATCTGCGGCAGGTCCCCGATGGGGAACTCGGCGTCGATCACCGGTCCGGCGATGCCGACAATGTGACCGTCGGTGAGCGCGGTGTCAGTCATTTGTTGCTCCTGGCCCTTCTTCGTTCTCGTACGTGTCTTCTCAGGCCTCGACGCCGGCGGCGAAGGGCACCTCTGTGGTCTCGTCATCGGATCCGAGCGCCTCGGCACCACTCACGATCTCCATGATCTCGGTGGTGATGGAGTCCTGGCGGGCCCGGTTCATCTCTCGGGAGAGCTTGGTGATCAGCTCTTCGGCGTTGTCGGTGGCCGCCTTCATGGCGCGCTGGCGGTTGGCGTGCTCGGATGCCGCCGACTCCAGCAGGGCGCCGAACAGGCGGGCCTCCACATAGCGCGGCAGCAGGGCGGCCAGCACCGCCTCCGGAGAGGGCTCGAACTCGAAAGAGCCCCTGATACTGGCGTCTCCGCCGCCCTCGGCGGCAATGGTCTCGGTGCTCTCCAGCGGCAGGAAGCGGCGGGTGGCGACCTTCTGGCTTCCGATGCTGATGAACTCGGTGTAGACGAGCTCGACGCGGTCCACCCGGCCGTCGGTGAACATCGACGCCACCGTCTCGGCCACCCGGCGGGCGTCCTCGTAGGTGGGGTTGTCGCTGATGCCGTCCGTGTAGAAGTCGATCGTGAAGTTGCGGAACCTGAAGTAGTCCCGGGCCTTCTTGCCGATCACGATCAGGGCGTAGTCGGCGCCCTCCGAGCGGGCGTTCTGCACCTGGCGTTCCGCAGCCCGGATGACCGCCGAGTTGTACGGGCCCGCCAGCCCGCGGTCCGAGGAGATGACAACCACGCCGACGCGGGCGACCTTCTCGGCCCGGCGGAGCAGCGGATGGTCGATCTCGGCACCACCTGCGGCGAGGTTCTCGATGACCGAGGTGATCTGCTCGGCGTAGGGCTTGGCGGCTCGGGCCCGCCGCTGGGCCCTGACGACGCGTGTGGCTGCGATGAGCTCCATGGCGCGGGTGATCTTCTTGGTGTTCTGGACGCTGCCGATGCGGCGTCGCAGTACCCGTTCCCTACCGCCGGCCACGGGACGTTCCCTTCATCGGGGGGATCGTCGCGAAGACGTACACCGCTGCTGCGGTACGGAACGTCGCGAAGCCCAGCAGGCAGGTAACGAGGTTCACTCGGTCTCCGAGATGTCCTCTTCGGGGAGCGTCGTGGTGGCATCCACGATGTGCGACTCGATGTCGGTGGACTCTGCGTCGGGGGCCGACTCGACATCCGACGCCGAACCCTGGAACTGCTCGGCGAACGCGGCGATCAACGCCTCGAAGGCGTCCTCGTCGGCGATCTTCCCGGAGGTCCGGATGTCGGCGAGCACGTCGCTGTGGCGTGTGCGGAACCAGTCCAGCACCTCGGCCTCGAAGCGCCGCACGTCGGTGACCTCGATGCCGTCCAGGTGGCCCCGGGTACCCGCCCAGATCAGCACGACCTGTTCCTCGACAACCAGCGGGGAGTTGAGGCCCTGCTTGAGCAGTTCGGTGAGGCGGTAGCCACGGTCCAGCTGGGCCTGGGACACGGCGTCCAGGTCCGACCCGAAGGCGGCGAACGACTCCAGCTCGCGGAACTGCTGGAGGTCCGACTTGAGCGTGCCCACGGCCGTCTTCATGGCCTTCACCTGGGCGGCCGAGCCGACACGGGAGACCGAGATGCCGACGTCCACGGCAGGCCGCACGCCCGACTTGAAGAGGTCGTCCTGCAGAAAGATCTGGCCGTCGGTGATCGAGATCACGTTGGTCGGGATGAACGCCGAGACGTCGCCGGCCTTGGTCTCGATGACCGGCAGGGCTGTCATGGAACCGGCACCCAGGTCGTCGCTGAGCTTGGCGGCCCGCTCCAGCAGGCGGCTGTGCAGGTAGAAGACGTCACCCGGGTAGGCCTCGCGGCCCGGCGGGCGACGCAGCAGCAGGGACATCTGGCGGTACGCCTCGGCCTGCTTGGAGAGGTCGTCGTAGACCGCCAGGGCGTGCCCGCCGTTGTCCATCCAGTGCTGGCCGATGGCGCAGCCTGCGTACGGGGCGAGGTACTTGAAGGGCGCCGGGTCGGACGCCGGAGCTACCACCACGACGGTGTACTCCATGGCCCCGTGGGCCTCGAGCACAGCGACCGTCTGGGCGACCGTGGAGGCCTTCTGGCCGATGGCCACGTAGACGCATTTCATGCCCTGGCCGGCCTGGTTGATGATCGTGTCTATTGCGATCGTCGTCTTGCCAGTCTTGCGGTCGCCGATGATCAACTCGCGCTGGCCACGACCGATGGGGATGAGCGAGTCGATGGACTTGATGCCGGTCTGCATCGGCTCGTGGACGGGCTTGCGTCCCATGATCCCCGGCGCCTGGATCTCCATGCGTCGGGGCTGCGTGTTGGTGAGCGGACCCTTGCCGTCGATCGGCTCGCCGAGGGCGTTCACCACACGGCCCAGGAGGCCGTCGCCGACCGGTACCCACAGGATGTCGCCGGTGGCGCGGACGGTCTGGCCCTCCTCGATGTCGTCCACCTCGCCAAGGACGACGGCACCGATGGAGTGCTCGTCCAGGTTCAGGGCGAGGCCGAACGTGCCGCTCTCGAACTGGAGCAGCTCGTTGACGGCGGCGTCGGGAAGGCCCGACACGCGGGCGATTCCATCGCCCACCTCGAGTACACGCCCGACCTGGGTCTGCTCGAGGCTCGGCTCGAAACCGTCGAGGTTCTTCCGGATCGCTGCGGCGATCTCATTCGTGTCGATCGTCAGTTCAGACATTGTGTGTCTCTCTCGTCTCTGGCCCGCGGCCTAGCGAAAGCTCTCGCGGAGCTGGTTGAGGCGGCGTCGGACGCTGCCGTCGATGATGTCGTCACCGATCTCGGTGACCACGCCGCCCAGCACGGACGGATCGATGACCACCCTGACCTCGACCTCGCGACCGGTCCGGGTGTTGATTGCGGCGGCCAGGCGCTCGCGCTGGTCGGCGGTCAGGTCGACCGCGCTCCGCACCGTCGCAACCGCCTTGTTCCGTGAGGCCGCACTGCGCTCCAGCATGGCGTCCACGATGGCGGGCAGCTCGGCGGCCCGACCGGCACCGACCACCATCGAGACCAGCGCCGTGGTGACGGCAGACGCCCTGGCACCCAGCAGGTCCTCGACGACCTGGAGGCGACGCGCCATCGGCAGGGCCCGGTCGGCCAGGGTGGAACCCAGGTCGTCGTCGGACCGGAGGGCCTGGGCGAAACCGAACAGCTCGTCCTCGACCACGGAGAGGTCACCCTCCGCCGCAGCGACGGCGAACAGTGCCTCGGCATAGCCGGCCACCCTGGGATCAGCCATCGGTGCCTGCCACCTCGTCGATGTAGGCGTCTATGAGCCGGCCCTGCACCTCGGCATCCAGGCTGGCGTGGACCACGCGTTCGGCGGCACCGAGGGCGATCCCGGCAACCTCGGCACGGAGGTCGGCGATGGCCTGGGCTCGCTCCGACTCGAGGCCGGCGGCGGCACGCTCGCGCATCTCGGAGATGTCGGTCTCGGCGCGGTCCGCCAGGTCACCCTTGAGCTGGTCGGCAGCCACGCGGGCCTCGTCGATCAGCCGGGAGGCCTCGGTCTTGGCATCGGCCAGCCGGGCCTCGTAGTCCGACTGGACCGACTGGGCATCCACCCTGGCCTGCTCGGCGGCGTCCAGGTCGCTCCGGATCTTCTCGGCGCGGGCGTCCATGGCGCCCCTCACGGCCGGGAAGCCCTTCTTGACCATCAGCACGAAGAGGATCAGGAAGGCGGAGCCTCCCCAGATGATCTCGTTCGTCTCGGGCAGGATCGGGCTGGGAGCCTCGATGCACTTCTTCTCGAAGTGGTCTCCGATCGAGGCATCCACGTGCAGCTCGTGCAGGACCTCCTCGAGGTCGCCGTGACTCTCCTCGATCAGTTCTCCGAGCTTCTCGGCGATGCAGGAGCCGACGCTCTCTCCCGAGGCGGATGCCGGGGCGGCAAAGACCAGGAGCGCCAGGAGGGCGAGCAGCGGGGCCACCAGCAGGCGGTTCCGTCGGTTTGTCATGGGTTCTTCTCGTCTCTGCTCGTCGAACCCGATCAGGGCATCAGGAGGATGAAGACGACGAAACCGATCAGGGCGAGCGCCTCCGTGAAGGCGATGCCCAAGAACATCGTGGTCCGGACCATGCCGGCCGACTCGGGCTGGCGGGCCATCGAGGAGATGGCGTTTCCGACCACCGTTCCGATGCCGATACCAGGTCCGATGGCCGCGAGGCCGTAACCGAGGCCGGCACCGATGGCCTTGAGGCCCTCGAGCATTTCACCAGCTGCCGTCTGCGCCAGAACGTTCAGCACTTGGATTCTCCTATTTGTCTCATGGAACCCGGCCGGGGCTTCCGGTCCGGAGATCTTGTGTTGGTAGGTGGTCTCGTGACCGCCGGATGGCGGGCGGTGATCGTGTGCGCCCTAGTGGGCCGGGTGGAGGGAGCCGCCGATGTACACGGCGGTGAGGATCGTGAAGATGAAGGCCTGCAGCACCGAGACCAGGATCTCGAAGCCGGTCATCATGGTGAGCATTGCGAACGGTGCCACCGAGCCGACCTTGCCGATGATGCCACTGGTGAACATGGTGTGGCTGAGGATTGCGAACGTGACCAGCAGGAGGTGTCCGGCGACCATGTTGGCCCAGAGCCGGATGGCCAGGGAGAAGGGCCGCACGATGAACGTCGACACCAACTCGATCGGCGTCACGATCAGGTACAGGGCCACCGGCACGCCCGGTGGGAAGAGCGAGTTCTTGAGGTAGCCGCCGAGGCCCTGGGACCTTATGCCCACGTAGTTGTAGATGACCCATACGACCAGGGCGAGGGTGATCGGGATGGCCATGCGGCTGTTGGCCGGGAACTGGATGCCCGGGACGACCTCGAAGATGTTCGAGAAGAGGATGAAGAAGAACATCGTGGTCAGGAAGGGCATGAACTTCTTGCCCTCCTCGCCGATGGTCTCCATGACCACGGACTCCTCGATGAAGGTCACGCCCGCCTCGGCGACGTGCTGGACCCCGGCCGGCACCAGCGAGCCGGTCTTCCGGCCGGCCACCAGGAAGATGGCCGCTGTGATCGCCACGGCGGCCAGGTAGACCAGCACCGTCTTGTTGATGGCGTAGAAGGTCCCGTGGAACGCGATCTCAGGCCATTCGAAGAGGTGGCTGATGGGCGGGAACTCGAGTGCGAGCACGTTCACGTGGAGCGCTTCTCCTGTGGGGATCTACTTCGGGGCCTGAGGCCCGGGGCGGCGAGCGTCATTGCGACGTGCCGGGATTCCCAGGTCAACAGGCCTAGGTGGGTGACGAGCAGGGTGATTGCGAACGGGACGGTGGCCAGCCATCCGCCGGCCTTCACGACCAGCACGACTGCCGTCATGAGGCCGAGCCGGACGATGTAGCCACCCAGGACCGCACCGAACAGGGCGTTTAGCGAGATCTGCGAGGCGCGGGTGATGATCGCCGCGCCGAGGCGGAAGTTGAGGGCCACGAGCACCAGCGCCAACGC
This sequence comes from Acidimicrobiales bacterium, assembly GCA_022452145.1. Lineage (NCBI taxonomy): Bacteria > Bacillati > Actinomycetota > Acidimicrobiia > Acidimicrobiales > Acidimicrobiales bacterium. The sequence continues at coordinate 68,060 of JAKURY010000004.1, forward strand.
CGTGGAGAAGAGGCCGGTGGTCCCCCAGCCCAGGAGGCCCACGAGCAGGAAGGCCGGAGCCACGTACAGGGCCCGGCGAACCAGGTCGCGCGCTATCGCCGACTCCGGGGCTGCCGATTCCACGTCCACGCTCACAGCGGGGAGCCCTCGGCCTGCCAGGTGGCCCGGCGCTCGGCTCGGGCCCGCTCCAGGCTCTCGCCGTAGTCGTGGGCTAGTCGCCAGGACGAGTAGGCGAGGGCGATCACTACGAAGGCGACGGTGAAGATCGGGGTCGTACCCAGCCGGCCGTCCAGGAGCCAGCCCAGGAAGCCGAATATGGCCGGCGTTACCACGAGCTCGAAGGCGGCAGCGAACGCGTCGCTGAAGCCCTGTCGCATCTCACGCGTCTCGGCCTGCGCCATCGGAATGGTCCTCTGCCAGTGGGCGCAATCGGCCCCACGGTCGTCGTGCATGGCGGTCCGGTGACGACGGTCCCCGGACGCGCTTGTGAATCTAATCACCAACTCCCCCTCCGGCAACCCCCGAATCGGTCACACCCGCCGGACCGCCACTGGGCACGCCCGAACCGCCCGGCCCGCCCGAACCCGTTGACCAGTCCGAACCTGCCGACCAGTCCGCCCCGTTCGTCGCCGGAGTCGTCCGGAGGCGCGGGTGGAGCACGGTGAAGAGGAGCAGGCCGATGGCCAATATCCCGATCGGCACGATGGCGTCGCCGTCGCCCGAGTAGGTGGGCCAGAGCACGAAGCCGGAGAGCAGGGCCGTCCACCCCCACAGGATCAGCACGGCCCGGCGGTGGCCATGGCCGAGGCGCAGCAGGCGGTGGTGCAGGTGCTCCTTGTCGGCGGCGGTGACGTGCAGGCCGGGCGTGGCCACACGCCGGACGATGGCAAAGGCCATGTCGAACAACGGCACCCCGAGGATCACCACGGGGATGAACACGGGGGCGAAGAAGAAGAACGACTGGCCGCTGTAGGCCGCCTCGGTACGACCACCCACCGAGACCGTGGAGGCCGCCATGAGCAGGCCCAGGAGCAGCGCCCCGCCGTCGCCCATGAAGATCCGGGCGGGGTGGACGTTGTGGGGCAGGAAGCCGACGCATATCCCGACCACGATGATGGCCAGAACCGATCCCGGATTTCCGTCGAAGAGGAGCCCCTCGTCTCCGAGGCGGATCGCGTACAGGAAGAAGGTGGCCGCGGCGATGGCCGCGATGCCGGCCGCCAGGCCGTCCAGCCCGTCGGTCAGGTTCAGGGCGTTGGCCAGGAGCACCACCCACACCACTGTGAGCAGGGCCGACAGGTCGGGCGAGAGCAGCACGACGTCCAGGAACGGGATGCGCAGCACGACCAGCGATACGCCGGACAGCGACAGCACGCTGCCGGACAGCACCATCCCGGCGACCTTGGCCGGTGCGGACACGGGTCGCACGTCGTCTATGACCCCGACTGCACAGATGATGACCGCAGCCGCCACCACGCCGACCATCTCCGACGGAGCGGCGAACACCTCCCGGAAGTCTCCGAGCATCCAGGCGACCAGGACCCCGGCCAGCAGGCCCAGGAGCATCGCAGTTCCGCCCAGCGGGGGGGTGGGTGCCGAGTGGACGTTGCGCTCGTCGGGGGCGACCAGCAGGCCGGAGCCGACGGCGAAGCGCCGGACCAGCGGGGTGGCCGTGGCGGTCACCAGGGCGGCCACGGCGCCGACGACTAGGTGGGGAACGATGCCCGGCACGTCGGATCAGCCTCAGGGTCCCAGCGGCGAACGTACCCGTCGCCCGCTCAGCCCCCGTAGACGGGGAACCGCGCGCAGAGGGCGTTCACGTCGGCTCGGACCGCGGCTACGGCCGCGTCGTCGTCCCGCCCCCGCAGCGTCCGCACCATCAGGTCGGCGATCTCGGCCATCTCGGGCTCGGCCATCCCCTGGGTGGTGGTCGACGGGGTGCCGATTCGCACGCCGCTGGCCACGAACGGTGACCGCGGGTCATCGGGGACCGTGTTCTTGTTCAGCGTGATCCCGGCCCGGTCCAGCACCGTCTGGGCCACCGCGCCGGTGATGTCGTCATCGAAGGTGCGGAGGTCGACGACCATCAGGTGGTTGTCGGTCCCGCCGGTGACCAGGCGGAGGCCGTAGCCGACAAGGGCGGCGGCCAGCGCCGAAGCGTTGGTCACGATCTGGCGGGCGTAGTCGGCAAACGACGGATCGGCCGCCTCGCGGAAGGCCACGGCCTTGGCCGCTATGTGGTGCTCCAGTGGTCCGCCCTGCGAGCCGGGGAAGATCGCCTTGTCGATCGCCGCCGCATACTCCTCCCGGGTGAGGATGCACCCGCCGCGTGGGCCCCGGAGGGTCTTGTGCGTGGTGAAGGTGACGATGTCGCAGTGCGGTACCGGGTTGGGGTGCACCCCGCCGGCGATGAGGCCGGCGATGTGGGCGGCGTCGAACATGAGCACGGCACCCACCTCGTCGGCTATCTCCCGCAGCGGAGCCGCCTCGATGATCCGCGGATAGGCCGTGGCGCCGGCCACGATCATCTTCGGACGGGCCGCCCTGGCCTTGTCGCGCAGCTCGTCCATGTCGATGCGCTCGTCGCTGCCGGTCAGGCCGTAGGACACGAAGTTGTAGAGCCTGCCGCTGGCGTTGACCGGCGATCCATGGGTGAGGTGGCCGCCGTGGTCGAGGCTGAGGCCCAGCACGGTGTCGCCGGGCTCTAGGAGCGCTTGGTACACGGCCATGTTGGCGTTGGCTCCCGAGTGGGGCTGGACGTTGGCGTGGTCGGCGCCGAACAGCGCCTTGACCCGCTCGCGGGCCAGGTCCTCGACCTCGTCAACGTGGACGTTGCCACCGTAGTACCGCTTGCCCGGATAGCCCTCTGCGTACTTGTTGGTCAGCACCGAGCCGCTGGCCTCCAGCACCGCCGGCGAGGCGAAGTTCTCCGATGCGATCAGCTGCAGCGTGGTGTTCTGCCGCTCGAGCTCGTTCTGGACGTGGCCGAATAGCTCGTCGTCACGGGAGGTGGGCCAGGGCATGGGAGCCGCCTGAAGGTAGGGGCGAACGTCGCAGGATGATCGGATCTGGTGCACCCCGGCATCATCGGCCAGATCGCCGATGACGACCGGAGTCGCGCCGGGAGACTACCCGTCCAGACCCCGGGTCGTCACCCGGCCCGACCGGCAGCGGGTCAGCCCTCGACCAGCACGGTGGCCAGCGCTTCGACGGCGGCATCGGCTGGGGCGCCCGAGCGTCGGGCCACCACCAGGCGCCGTACCCCGATAGGAAGCCGACGGACCCGCTCCAGCGACTCGACGCCGGCCTCGGCCTGTGCCTCGGGGAGCACCGCCCAACCCATGCCCAGGCGGACCATCTCCCGGAGCACGTCCGGCTGGTTGGACTCGGCGACCACCTCGAACGGTGCCCCGACCGCCATCAGGCCGGCGGCGATGACGCTGCGCGTATGGGACCCGTCGGGGTAGGTGACCCACGGCCCCCAGGTCGCGGGGGCTCCGACGGCGGCGCCGTCCGGGGCGTAGGCGTGCAGCGGCTCCTCGAGGCAGATCACGGTGTCGATGCCGACCGGTGGATCAGCCGACTCGACGCAGACCACCAGGTCCAGGTCGCCCACGCGCAGCGAGTCGAGCAGCGCTCCCGAGGGCGCCACGGTGAGCCTCAGGTCGAGATCCGGGCTGACCCGCCGGTGGCGGCGGATGGCGGCGGCCCGGTGGTGGACGGCCACCGCGTCGATGGTGCCGAGCCTCACCGTGCCAGCGCTTCCGCTCCGCCGGGTCTCGGCCCACCGGGCCAGGTCCCGGGTCTCAGCCACGACCCGGCGGGCGTGGGCGAGGACCTCGGCGGCCTGCGGTCGGAGCCTGGTCTGGCGGCCATGGCGCTCGAACAACGGTACGCCGACACGCCGCTCGAGCTCGGCCAGGCCCTGGGTGAGGGCCGACGGCGTCACGCCCAGCCCAGCTGCCGCGGCCGCTCGGGTCGGCGAGGCCGCGGCAGCCACCATGTATTCCAACTGCTGGACGGTCAGGTTCGGGAGCGTCGGGTCGACCATCGGTGGTTTCCCTGGTCCGGCGGGTGGCGAGGCACTTGACGTGTGCTGATGCTCAGTTCAGTCTTCCTGAATCTTAGCTATAAATCATTAGCATGTGCTTATCCTCAACCGCCATGAACACACCTCTGGACATCGCACCCGCTTCCGGCCGCCTCGGGATCCTCACCCCGGGCATGGGAGCCGTGGCCTCCACCTTCATCGCCGGCGTGATCGCCGCCCGGAACGGCCTCACCGCTCCCATCGGCTCGGTCAGCCAGATGGCCCACATCCGCCTAGGCAGCCGCGACGAGGACCGCAACCCGCTCATCCGCGAGTTCGTTCCGCTGGCCGGGCTGGACGACATCGTCTTCGGAGGCTGGGACCCCATCTCGGCCAACGTGCTGGAGGCGGCCCGCACCTGTGGCGTGCTCGAGGAGCGGGACCTCGCTCCCGTGTCGGCCGAGCTGGAGGGCATCGTCGCCATGGACGCCGTCTTCGACCAGCGCTGGGTCAAGAAGCTCGAAGGAACCCGGGTCAAGTCCGTGACCGCCAAGTGGGAGCAGGCCCAGGCGCTCATCGAGGACATCGAACGGTTCCGCATCCAGAACGAGTGCGACCGCCTGGTCATGATCTGGTGTGGCTCGACCGAGGCCTACCAGGAGCCCAGCGCCGTCCACGACTCCGTCGAGGCGTTCGAAGCGGGCCTTCGCGCCGGCGACGAGAACATCTCACCCAGCCAGATCTACGTCTACGCCGCTCTGATGAGCGACGTGCCGTTCGCCAACGGCGCTCCCAACCTGAGCGTGGACCTGCCGTGCATGATCCAGTTGGCCGCCCGCCGCGGCGTACCGATCGCCGGCAAGGACTTCAAGACCGGCCAGACCCTCATGAAGACCCTCCTGGCCCCGGGATTCAAGGCCCGGATGCTGGGCCTTCGCGGCTGGTACTCCACCAACATCCTGGGGAACCGCGACGGTGAGGTCCTCGACGACCCGGAGAACTTCAAGACCAAGGAGATGTCCAAGCTGGGAGTGCTGGATGCCATCCTCCAGCCGGACTCCTACCCGGAGCTCTACGGCAACATCGACCACGTGGTGCGGATCAACTACTACCCGCCCCGCGGGGACAACAAGGAGGGGTGGGATGCCATCGACATCTTTGGATGGATGGGCTACCCGATGCAGATAAAGGTGGACTTCCTCTGCCGTGACTCGATCCTGGCCGCCCCGATCGTCCTGGACCTGGCGCTGTTCCTGGACCTCGCCCACAGGGCCGGCCAGTCGGGTGTGCAGGAGTGGCTGTCCTTCTACCTGAAAGCACCGCAGGCGGCCGGCGAGGCCGGCGCTGAACACGACCTGTTCATCCAGCAGACCAAGCTGAAGAACACGCTGAGGGAATGGATGGGCGAACAACCCGTCACCCACTCCGAAGCCGGCTGACCCGGCTGCCCTCTGGTCTTCAGGCGTTGGCGGGTTCCCGGCGCCAGAGCTCAGGGTAGAGGTCGGTGCCGATGCGGCAACCCGACGACAGGCCCACTTGGGTCATGACGGCCGTGTTGTCGGGGTCCATGCCCTCGGGGCGAAACAGCACACGCACGTCGTCGCCCAACCACTGGGTGTTGAACACCTTCAGGTCCCGGTCGGGGGCGAGGTTGCCGGACCCGCCGTGGACCATGCGGGCGTTGAACACGACCACGTCGCCGGGCTCCATGTCCCAGCCGAGGATTTCGTAGTCGTCCCGGCTGCCCTCGACGTCGGGGAACGCCACGGCGTCGTCATCGAATGCCACCTGGTCCCGATCGTCGCCGGTGAGCGCCCCGAAGTTCTCCTGCACGAGCTTCTGCGTCCACCGGTGCGACCTGGCCACCAACTCGAGGGTGCTGGCCCGCTCGACGGCCACCAGCGGCATCCATGCCGAGCAGGTGTCGAACCCCTCGACCGACCAGTACGGCTCGTCCTGGTGAAATGGGGTGCGGAACTGCGTCCCTGCGGAACGGACGAACACGGCGTCGAAGAAGAAGTTGACGGCCTCGACCTCCATGAGCCACCCGGCGATCTCCGCCATGTCGGAGTGGAAGGCGAAGTCGCGGTACTCGGGGATGTGCATCCACGACTGGCTGTCGTAAAAGGTGGTGTGCCCGTCAGCATCCCGGTCCCAGAAGCGGCCCCGGCCGGACGGCTCGGCGATGTTGCGCTCGATGCCGGCGGTCAGCATGTCGATCCATCCGGGACCGAACGCCTGTCGCAGGCACACAGCGCCGTCACGCGAATAGACGTCGACCACTTCGTCGGTAACCAGTTCGGCGACGCCCATCGGACCCACGTGTCGTTCAGAACCTGTGCAGAGCGCGGCAATGTAGCAGCGGCACCCGGTCAGATATTGGCCGGGTGGTCCTGCCAGTACTCGTCCTTGAGGAGGCGCTTGTAGAGCTTGCCGGTCGGGTGACGGGGCAATTCATCGCGGAAGTCGATGCTGCGGGGACACTTCACGTCGGCGAGGTGTGACCGGCAGTAGGCGATCAACTCGCGTTCGAGCTCCGCGCCGGGGACGGCGCCGTCAGCCGGCTGGACCACGGCCTTTACCTCCTCGCCGAAGTCGTCGTTGGGTACGCCGAACACAGCCACGTCGAACACCGAGGGGTGCATAGTGAGGACGTTCTCGGTCTCCTGGGGATAGATGTTCACCCCGCCCGAGATGATCATGTACGCCTTGCGGTCCGTGAGGTAGAGGAACCCGTCATCGTCGAGCCGGCCCACGTCGCCGAGGGTCGAGAGGTCCTCGCCCAGGCGGGCAGCGGCCGTCTTCTCCGGGTCGTTGTGGTACTCGACCTTGATGTCCGAGCGGAAGTAGATGCCGCCCTCCTCGTCGGCCGGGAGCTCGTTTCCCTCGTCGTCGACGATGACGACCTCGCCCATCAGCGCCTTTCCGACCGTGCCTGGGTGGGCCAGCCAGTCCTCGGAGTTGGTGAACGTGAGGCCGGTGCCCTCGGTGCCGGCGTAGTACTCGTAGAGCACGGGTCCCCACCAGTCGATCATCCGGCGCTTCACCTCGACCGGGCAGGGGGCGGCGGCGTGGATGGCGACCCGCATTGTCGACACGTCGTACCGGGCTCGGACGTCATCGTCGAGTTTGAGCATCCGCACGAACATGGTGGGCACCCACTGGCTGTCGGTGACGCCGTGGCGCTCGATCAGGGCCAGGGACTGCTCGGGGTCGAACTTCTCCATCACGATGATGGTGGTGCCGAGGCCCAGGTAGCCCATGCAGAAGCGCAGCGGCGCCGCGTGGTACAGCGGCGCAGGCGAGAGGTAGGTGCCTCCCGGCTGTGAGCCGAACAGGACCTGCGCCATCGCCGAGATGGATCCGGCCGTGCCGAGCGGCTCGGGGACCAGGGTCCGCTTAACCCCCTTCGGCCGGCCGGTGGTGCCCGACGAGTAGAGCATGTCGGTGCCGCTCACCCAGTCGGGATCGGCGTCAGAGGACTGGGCAGCGACGGCGTCCTCGAAGGGGGCGTGGTCGGGCAGTTCGCCGCCGATCGAGAAGCGGACCTCGACGTTCGGCGTTGCAGCGGTGACCTCGGCCAGCACGTCCTCCTTGTAGGGGGAGGTGACGAACATGCGAGCGCCGCAGTCGTCGACGATGTAGGCCAACTCGTCGGCGGTCAGCCGGGATGAAGCCGCCGTGTATCGGAGGCCGGCGTAGTGGGCGCCCCAGACGAGCGGCAGGAACTCGATCCGGTTCTCGAGACAGAAGGCGATGTGGTCGCCGAACCCCAACCCGAGACTGCGGAACAGATTGGCGATGCGGCACGCCTGCTCGTGGAGTTCGCCGAAGGTCATCGTCTCGCCGGAGCCAGCCATGACGATAGCGAGACGGCCGGGGTCCTCGGTGGCCCAGTGGCCCGGGTACTCGGTCAGCGCCAGTTCAGGGGCGGAGGTGTCGTCGCTCATGACGCCGGACCGTACCGCTGGACGTCACGTGGGACCGAGGCGGGTGCGACGCGGATGGGTAGTCACACGAGGTGCCTACTCTTTGATCCGACATGAAGACGACCTTCACCTTCACCGCCTGCGGGGCGCCCGCCACCGCCGCACTCGCAGACGCCATCACAGCGGCTAAGGGCGACGACCCGTTGGCTCCCGTCACCGTGGTGGTGCCGTCGAACCTCGTGGGCGTTTCGGCTAGGCGCACGCTGGCCGCCGGCTCGCCCGCCGGACTGGCCGCAGTCCGCTTCGAGACCGTCCTGGGCCTCGCCCGCCTGCTGGCTGGGCCTTCGCTTCCCGGCGAGCGCCGCAGGGTCACCGACCCCGTCGTGGGTGCTGCAGTGCGGTCCGTCCTCACGGCGTCGGCCGACCTCCTACGGCCGGTTGCCCGCCACCCCGCGACCGAGCGGGCGCTGATCCGGGTCCACCGCGAGTTACGCGAACTCGACGACCACGCCCTCACGGCACTGGCCGACGCCGGTCCGCGGGCCGCCGAGGTGGTGCGGCTTCATCGAGAAGTCCACGGCCGCCTAGCCGACTGCTACGTCGACGAGGTCGACCTGCACCGGGCTGCCGCGGCCACCGTTGCCGCCAGGCACCCCCTGTTCGACGGGCTGGGCGCTGTCGTGCTCCACCTCCCTGAACGGCTCCCGGCGTCGGGCCTCGCACTCCTTGAGGCACTGGCGGCCAACGGCCCGGTCGCCGCCGTCGCCGCCCACACCGGCGACGCCGAGGCCGATGCACCCCTGCGCCACCTGGTCGGGCGGCTGGGCGGCACGCTCCCCACCGAACCACCCGCAGTGGCTGCGTCGCACCTACTGGTGCGCTCGGTCGCCGACCCCGACGAAGAGGCACGGCTGGCGGTCCGCGAGGTGCTCGCTGGGGCGAGGGCCGGCATCGCGTTCAACCACATGGCGATCGCCCACCCGGGCAACGACCGCTACGCCCGACTGCTCCACCAGCACCTCGCCGCCGCCGATGTGCCGTTCAACGGCGTGGCCGGCCGGCGACTGGGAGAGTCCCTCACCGGGCGCACCCTGCTGGCACTGCTCGCCCTCCCCGACCACGACCTCGCCCGGACCGCCGTCATGGCGGTGCTGTCCTCGGGGGCCATCCTCGGCATCGACAGCCGACCCGTGCCGGTCACCGCCTGGGAGCGGCTGTCCCGCGAGGCCAGTGTCGCCGCCGGGATCTCCCAGTGGCAGGAACGACTTGAGCGGTACGCCGACGACCAGGACGTCCGACTCACCGAACTCGAGGCCGAGGGCGCCGACGAGTCCCGGCTGCGCGGGCCCCGTGAGCGCAGGGCACGGGCCGACGACCTGCTGGCGTTCGTCCAGCGCCTCGCCGACGACCTCAATCCCGAGGAACACCCGACCGACTGGCCGGGCCTGACCCGTTGGGCCGCCGGACTCCTCGAGCGCTACCTGGGGTCGCCGGCCGACCGTGCCAACTGGCCACCCGAGGAGGCCGACGCCCACGTCCGGGTCGGCGACCTGCTCCGTAACCTCGCAGGCCTCGGAACGATCGAGGCCGCTCCGGGCTTTGCCAACTTCCGGCGAGCCGTTGCCGACGGGCTCGACCGCGAGGTTGACCGCGAGGGCCGGTTCGGAAACGGCGTGTTCGTCGGCGGCTTCGGGGCCACCGCCGGACTTGACTTCGACCGGGTGGTCGTCGTCGGCCTCGCCGAGGGGGTCACCCCGTCCCGCCGACGCGATGACCCGCTGCTGGCCGACGCCGTCCGCCGCACCCTTGACGGGGCACTCACCCTGCGAGCTGAACGCCAGGCCGACCTCCACCGCAGCCTCCTCGCCACGTTCGCTGCCGGTGCGACCGACCGGGTGCTGGTGTTCTCCCGTGGCGACTTCGGCTCCAGGACCGAGGCCGTGCCATCTCGATGGCTGCTCGACCAGGTCGAAGCCGAACTCGGCGAACGACCCAACCCGGCCCAACTCGAAGCCCTCGAAAGCGACTGGTTCGCCACGTCGTCGTCCTTCGCCCAGTCTCTCGAACAGCTCGACCATCCGGCCGACCACCACGAGTACGCACTTGCCGAACTCCTCCGCGACCGCCACCGGGGCCTCCTCCCCGACGTGAGCGACCGACGACTGACCGACGTGGTGCTCGACCGCGGCATCGCCCTCGTCCGGGGACGGGAGGATCCGGAACTGACCCGCTTCGACGGCCTGCTCGACGGCGTCGAACTCCCCTCGCCCGCCGACGGCCACACCATCCTCTCCGCCACCCGGCTCGAGAACTGGGTCAGGTGCCCGTACGCCTACTTCATGCGGTACGTCCTCGGAGTCGGGTCCCTCGACGAGCCCGCCGACGAGGACGGCATCACGCCTCTGGCACGCGGATCGCTTGCCCACGAGATCCTCGACCGTTTCCTCACCGAGTCGATCGAGGCCGATGACCTGCCCTCCCCCGACGTCCCCTGGGGTCCCGCCCACCACCAACGCCTCGACCGCATCTGCGACGAGGAGTTCGCCCTGGTCGAGTCCCGTGGCCTCACAGGACGACCCCTCCTGTGGCAGCGCGACGGCGGTCGCCTTCGGCGAGCCCTCCAGGAGTTCCTCTTCCAGGACGACGAACGACGCAGCGATGACCTCCTCACCCCGGTCGCCGCCGAGATGGCGTTCGGGTTCGACGGCGCCGAGCCCTTCGTCCTCCACCTCTCAGACGGCCGCACGCTCCGGTTCCGCGGGCGGATCGACCGCGTCGACCGAGCCGTCGGCGGCGGGCTGGTCGTCACCGACTTCAAGACCGGGAAGAAGCAGTACTACAACAAGGTCAGCGAAGACTTGCCCGATGCCAATGGCCAGTACCTCCAGTTGCCGCTCTACGGACTCGCAGCCCGAGAACGCCTGGCGAGACCGGACGCCGATGTTGAGGCCCGCTACTGGTTCCTCACCGACGGCGGCCGGGTCGTCGGGCACCCGTTGTCCGATCCCGTGCTCGAACGGTTCGACCTCGTCCTGACCACGATCGTGGACGGCATCGAACGGGGACTCTTCCCAGCCCGCCCACCGAAGTCCTCGTACGGCATCGGCTGCGACTACTGCGACCCCGACGACCTGGGCACGAAGTCCCGCACCGACCTCTGGGACCGCAAGCGCCTCGACCCCCGACTCGACGACTACCGCCGCCTCATCGGCGACCTGCCCGACGACGGACCGATCGCCGTCATCGACCTCGGAGGCTCCGGTGCCTGAGCCGACCGTGCCCATCGACCAGGCGGCGCGTGACCGCATCGTCGGCGACCTCGAGACGACCCTGTTCGTCGAGGCCGGTGCCGGAACCGGCAAGACCAGCGCCCTCGTCGACCGCATCGTGTCCCTCGTGGTCTCGGGCGTGTCCGTGGAGCACATCGCCGCCATTACGTTCACCGACCGGGCGGCCACCGAACTCCGTGACCGGGTCCGTCGCCGCCTCGAGGCGATGGCCACCGGGAAGGGTACCGAGGCCGAGGCCGCCGGCCGGGCGCTCGTGGAACTCGACGGGGCTGCGCTGTGCACCCTCCACGCCTTCGCCCAGCGGATCCTCGTCGAGCACCCCATCGAGGCCGGGCTGCCGCCGGCGGTAGAGGTCATGGACGAGGTGTCGTCTTTGGTTGACTTCGATGAGCGCTGGGCCGGAGTCGTCGACACGCTGCTCGGCGATCCACAGCACGCCTTCACGGTGCTGGTCGCCTTCGAACTCGGCATCAGCCTCCGCCTCCTCCGCGACATGGCTCACCGACTCGACGACAACTGGGACCTCGTCGATGACCGGCTGGTGTCCACGCCCGATCCCCGGCCGATCGACATCGGGCCGTTGCTCGCCGACCTGCGTGAGGTGGTTGACCTCCGCGAACACTGCACCGCCCAGGCGGACACGATGCTCGATCGCCTCGACCGGGTCGAGGCGATCGCCGACCAACTCCAAGAGGCTGATGGCAACCCCCTTTCCGTGGTCCGGGTCCTCGGCGACCGCAAGGACGTCACCAGCCGGAAGAAGGTCGGCAACAAGAAGAACTGGGCGGGCAGCGTCCCCATCGATCAGGTGCGCGACCAACTCTGGTCTGCCGACGACCGCATCGAAGCCGAGGTGCAACGGCTCAACGACGAGGTAATCGACCGCCTGGTAGAGGTCGTGGGCCGTGGTGCGGTCGAAGCCGCCGAAAAGCGGCGGCGGCAGGGGCAGCTCGGCTTCCACGACCTGCTGGTCCTGGCTCGGCGCGTCCTGACCGAATCAGGCCATGGGCTCGCCGTGCGCGCCGCTCTCGCCGACCACTACCGCTGCCTCCTGCTCGACGAGTTCCAGGACACCGACCCGCTCCAGATCGAGTTGGCAGCCCTCATCGCCGACCCAGACACCGTCACGGACGACTGGCGCCGACTGCGCCCCCGGCCCGGGTCGCTGTTCTTCGTCGGCGACCCGAAGCAGTCGATCTACGGGTTCCGACGGGCCGACATGGCCGTCTACCTCGACGCCCGCGAGGCTTTTGGCGACAACGCCGTGCACCTCGAGCAGAACTTCCGGACCACCGTGCCCATCCTCGACTGGGTCAACGCCGTGTTCGAACGCCTCATCGACCACCGGCACCGGAAACAACCCGAGTACACGCCCCTGGTTCCCGCCCGGGTTGACGGTTCCACCGGTCCCCCGGTTGTGCTACTCGGCGCCGACGATTCGGAAAAGCGCGGTGCCGACGACCTCCGTGCAACGTCGGCAGCCGATGTCGCCGCCGTCGTGAGCACGGCACTGGCCGAGGGCTGGACGGTTGTCAACGAGTTGAAGCCGGCCGCCGACGGCAGCCCACCCGTCGAGGCCTGGCGACCCTGCCAACCCCGCGACATAGCCATCCTCGTCCGCAGTCGTACCCCGGTCGACGCCCTGGCCGCCGCACTCACCGATGCCGGGATCCCCTACCGCATCGAAGCGGGCTTCAACCCCCTGGCCACCGACGAGGTCCGCGACCTCCTGACCACCCTCCGGGCCGTCGACGACCCCACGGACGAACTGGCCCTGGCCACGGCACTGCGCTCGCCTCTCTTCGGCTGCGGCGACGACGACCTGTTCGAGTTCACCTCGGCCGGTGGGCGCTGGAACCACCAGGACCCCGGCTCCTCCGGCCTCTCCGACGACCACCCGGTGCTCGAGGGCATCGCCTGGATGGCGACCATGCACGCCCGACGGCCCTGGGAGGGGGCTGCCGACCTGGTCGGCCACCTCGTGCGGGACCGTCGCGCCATGGAGTTGGCGCTCTGTTCGCCGCGGCCCCGCGACGCATGGCGACGCATCCGCACGTTCCTCGACACGGCACGGGCCTTCGGCGAGACACGGGGCAGCGACCTCCGGTCGTTCCTGGCCTGGTGCCGCCTCCATGCGGCGGACGACGTCCGGGTCGACGAGGTCGTGCCGCCGGAACCCGATGACAACGCCGTGCGAATCCTCACGATGCATGGCGCCAAGGGCCTCGAGTTCCCGATCTGCGTCCTCGCCGACCTCGGCAGCAAGCGCATGAGCGGCGGAATGGCCGTCCACTTCCCCGAGGAGGGTGGCATCGCCGTGGCGCTCACCAAGAAGCTGGCGAACGCCGCCCATCGGGCCCACGCCGACGCCCTGCTCGATGCCGACCACCTCGAGCGGCTACGCCTCCTCTATGTAGCCGCCACCCGTGCCCGCGACCACCTAGTCCTCGCCCTGCACCGCAGCACGCCGGCCAAGGAGCCCGACCACACTGGCACGGTGACCAACGCCGAGATCCTCGCCACCGCCTCGGCCGACCTCGACACGCACGTGGTGCTCGAGCCGACCGTGCTTCCGCTGCCGGCGCTGCTCCCACCCGACACTACGCCGATCCCTGACGAGGCAACCTGGGCTGTCGAACTCGACAACGCCCGGGTCGGTGGCGAGAGGCGGCGCACCGTCTCGGCCACATCGCTGGCTGCCGACGACGCCGAACCGGACGACGAGGCCGAACGCCGGTGGCACGGCGAGGCCGGACGGCACGGTCCGGCGATCGGGCGAGCTGTGCACCAGGCCCTCGAGGTCACCGACTTGGCAGGTGACGGCAGCGCCGAGGGACTTGCAGCGGCGACAGCCGAGAACGTCGATCCCGATGCTGTCGTCGCAAAGGTCGCCGCCGCTCTTGCGGCACCCTCGGTGCGGGCCGCTGCTGCTGTCGAGCACTGGCGCGAGCTCTACGTAGCCGTGCCGATCAACGACGACGTACTCCTCGAGGGCTACCTCGACCTGGCGTGGCGCTCAACCGAAGACGGCGTCGACGGCCTCACGGTCCTCGACTACAAGACCGACGCCTTCACCGACGATGTCGACCTCGATGCCAAGGTCGCCCGCTACCGGCACCAGGGCGCCGCCTACGCCCTCGCCCTCGGTCGGACCACCGGTCGGCCCGTCCACCGCATGGTCTTCTGCTTCGTGGGCGGGCCCGACGGCACCCCGGCCGTCGAGCGCCGGGTCGACAACCTCGATGCTGCCGTCGCCGAGGTCGAGGCCCTGCTGGCGGCGCAGGCCCCCAGCCTCGGCAGGCCGGACGCCAACTGAACCAGCGCCGGTCCGACGTGCCATCCTGAGCCAAGCATGAACCCGGAGGTTTCCGATGGCCAACCTGGTCCCCGAGGGTGGGGCACTCTACGGCATCCAACTCCCCATCCAGACTCTGACGCGCACCCTCGTCGACCCCTGGGAGGACGACGCCACCGCCGGCGACCTGGTCACTGTCGCCCGGGCGGCCGAGGCGGCCGGCCTTGACTTCATAGGTGTCTGCGACCACGTGGCGATCCCCGACAACGACTACGCCGCCCACATGCGGACCACCTGGTACGACCCAGTGGCGACGCTGGCGTGGCTGGGCGGTCAGACCGAGTCGATCCGCCTCCTCTCCGTGGTGTGGATCGCCGCCTACCGCCATCCCCTCCTCACGGCCAGCTCGTTCGGAACCCTCGCCCACCTGACCGGAGATCGGCTCATCCTCGGCGTCGGCGCCGGACACGTCGAGGCCGAGTTCGCGGCGCTCGGCGTGGACTACCACCGCAGGGGTCGACTCCTCGACGAGTGCATCGATGCCGTACGTGGCGCGTATGCGGACACGTACGTCAGCCACGACGGCGAGGCCTACTCGTACGCCGACGTCGGCATCTCCCCCGGTCCGACGTCACGGGACCTCCCGATCTGGGTCGGTGGCTCGGGCGCGGCGGCGTGGCGACGGACCGGCCAGAGGGGCGACGGCTACATACCGATGGGGGCACAACGGGATCAGTACCCGGAGATCATCGACGCCATCCTCCGATCAGCCGACGAGGCAGGACGGGGCGGTACCGGGTTCGACATCGGGATCATGCCTGGCTGGGCCTACATCGGTGAACCGCCCGATGGCCTTCCCCCCGCCTGGCTGACCGGCCCACCGGAGAGGATCGCCGAAGAACTGCGAGCCGACCGCGACGTCGGCGCCAACACCTTCCACCTGAAGTTCCGGGCTCGCACCATCGAGGAATACCTAGACCAGCTGGCCGCGTTCGGCGAGCAGGTCCGGCCACTTCTCTGACCGGAGCCACTTCTACGACAGGAACGAACAGGCCGCTCTCCTGACCGGAACAGAGAGATCACGGCCGGGAGGGTGCGAGTCGGCCGCTGACCGGCGATCATGGGGCCATGGTCAAGATCGACGACGACACCCAGAAGGCCCTTCTCCTCTTCAATCGCCGCTCCGAGGCTGCCGAAGCAGCCAAGGCCGCCGAGCGCCGCCTGACGAAGGCCGTCAAGGCCAAGGACGAAGCCGCTGCCGCTCTCAAGGAGGCCCACGGTGCCGAGGCCGTGGCCGCCGCCGAGGCCGAATGGCGTACGGCGTTCGACACCTGGCAGCGGCTGCGCGATGGAGAGGAACTCCCCGACGAGGCCCCGGCCGAAGAAGCAGCCGACACGCCAGACGAAGAAGCCCTGGCCGACGAGGAGGAATAGGACCCCGGACCATGTCGGCGCTGTCGACCGAGCCCCTCAGGCCAGTCACCGATGACGAGCTCGCCAGGTTCGTCGCCGACGGCGTCGTCCACCTCCCTGGAATCCTCCCCACCGCCTGGCTGAAACACCTGACCGGACCTGTCGACGAGACGATCGCCGATCCGTCCATCACCGCCGACATGACGGCGCTCAGGGCCGGGCTGGGCGGAGCAGGTGACAAGGCAGAGGAAGGCGGCCGCTTCCTCTCCGGAGTCGACCACTGGCTACACGACAGCGCCTTCGCCTCCTTCGCCACCACCTCGCCGCTACCTGCCATCGCCGGCGCCCTCATGTGCGCCGACCGGATCCACCTCTACGAGGACTCGGTGCTGGTCAAGGAGCCGGGAACCGTCGAGGCGACGGTCCTGCACCAGGACCTGGGCTACTTCCACCTGTCCGGCGAACGCATCTGCACCTGCTGGGTTCCCCTCGATCCGGTATCCGTCGATAGCGGCGCCATGGTCTACGTACGTGGTTCGCACCGCTCGGGGACCGTGTACCGGCCCAACTGGTTCGTGACCCGTGATCCACTCCCGGACACCGAAGGCGAAGCCGTCCCGACCATCCAGCCCGACGACGACCGTGTTGCGTGCATTCCCGCCGAGCCGGGCGACGTGATCGTCCACCATGCCGCCACCCTCCACGGCTCCGGTCCGAACCGGTCGGCCACCACGCGCCGGCGTGCCGTCTCGGTGCGCTACTGCGGCGACGGCGTCCGCTACGAGATCCGACCCGGAGCGCCCTCCAAACCCCATCACGCCCACATCCGATCCGGTGACCCGGTCGTCGACCACCCCGGGTGTCCACAGGTCTGGAGCCGGCCCGTAGGGTCCGGCCGATGAGTGCGTCCTGGTCCACGATCCCGCGGCTGGTCGACGACGCCGCCGAACGCTTCGGCGACCTCGAGGCCTTCGTCGACGGCGACAGGCGGTGGACGTTCGCCGAGTACCGGGACCGGATACACGCCGCCGCCCGGGCCCTGATGGCCCGGGGAATAGGCCCCGGCGACCGCATAGCCGTGTGGGCCCCCAACGTGGCTGAGTGGGCGGTGGCGGCGATCGGCGCCCACTGTGTTGGCGCGGTCCTCGTCCCGATCAACACCCGCTTCAAGGGCCGTGAGGCCGGGCACCTCCTGGACCGCACGTCGGCCCGGATCCTCTTCACAGTCACCGACTTCCTGGACACCAACTACGTCGCCCTGCTGCGCGACTCCGACCAGGGCACCGGGTTGGACGAGGTGGTCGTGCTACGGGGCACCGTCCCCGAAGGCTGCACCTCCTGGCAGGAGTTCATGGCCGCCGGAGACGGTGTCGACGACGCGGACCGGGCCGCCCGATCGGCGGGCGTCGACGGCGACGACCTCTGCCATCTCATGTTCACGTCGGGCACCACCGGATCTCCGAAGGGCGCCATGCTCCGCCACTCGGCGATCTGCCGGGCCTTCGAGTCGTGGAGCGACGTGGTCGGGCTCCGGGCCGGCGACCGCTACCTGGTCGTCAACCCGTTCTTCCACGCATTCGGCCTGAACTCCGGCATCCTCGCCTGCCTGATGAGGGGCGTAACGCTCGTCCCCCACCCGGTCTTCGACGTACCGGCGGTAATGAGGCGCATCGGCGAGGAGCACATCACCATGTTCCCCGGCCCTCCAGCCATCTACCAGACCATCCTGAACCACCCCGACCTGGACGGGTTCGACCTGTCCTCGCTGCGGCTGGCGGTGACCGGCGCGGCAGCGATACCGGTGCAGATGATCCACGACATGCGCGACCGTCTCGGCTTCGAGAAGGTGGTCACCGGCTACGGGCTCACCGAGGCCTCGGGGATCGCCACCATGTGCCGCCACGACGACGACCCGGCCCTCATCGCCGGGACCTCGGGACGGGCCATCGACGACGTCGAGGTACGGGTCGTGGACCCGGACGGCACGGAGTGCCCAGCCGGCCAACCGGGTGAGGTGGTGATCCGTGGCTACAACGTGATGGTCGGCTACCTGGACGATCCCGGGCAGACGGATGAGGCCATCGACCCCGACGGCTGGCTGCACACCGGCGACATCGGGGTCATGGACGCCGCCGGCTACCTGGACATCACCGACCGTGTGAAGGACATGTTCATCAACGGCGGCTTCAACGTGTACCCGGCGGAGGTAGAGCAGGTCATGGGAGCCCACCCCGACATCGGACAGGTGGCGGTAGTCGGAGTGCCGGACGAGCGGCTGGGAGAGGTGGGCATGGCCTTCGTGGTGGCGGCCGTCGGAACCTCACCGGATCCGGCGGGCATCCTCGCCTGGTGCAAGGCCGAGATGGCCAACTACAAGGCCCCACGCCATGTCGAGGTGGTCGATGCCCTGCCCGTGAACGCCAGCGGCAAGGTCCTCAAGTTCGAGCTCAGGGAACGGGGCGCGGCGATCGACTGAACCGCCGGGACCCTCCCTACGGCCCCCCGGGGGACGCCGGTAGCCTGCTCCCGGCCATGAGCGACGAGCACCCCCCCTCCCCAGACGCCCCCGACCTGCCGGCCGCCCCGTATCCCGAGGTGGGTCGGGCCGACTTCGCGGCCATCGAGGAACGGGTTCTGGCCCGCTGGGAGTCCGAGGGCACGTTCCGCACCTCCATCGAGGCCCGCCCGGTCGACGACGAGTTCGTCTTCTTCGACGGCCCACCATTCGCCAACGGCCTGCCCCACCACGGCCACCTGCTCACCGGCTACGTGAAGGACGTGGTCCCCCGCTACCGGACGATGCGCGGCCAACGGGTGGACCGACGGTTCGGCTGGGACTGCCACGGGCTGCCCGCCGAGATGGAGGCCGCGAAGGAACTCCCGGTCTCCGGACGGGCCGACATCATCGACTACGGCATCGGCCGCTTCAACGACCAGTGCCGGGAGTCGGTGCTCCGCTACACCGGAGAGTGGGAGAAGACGGTCACCCGGCAGGCCCGGTGGGTCGACTTCGAGGACGACTACAAGACCATGGACCTCTCCTACATGGAGTCGGTCATGTGGGCGTTCAAGCAACTCTGGGACAAGGGCCTCGTCTACGAGGCGTACCGGGTAATGCCGTACTCCTGGGGAGCCGAGACCCCGCTGTCCAACTTCGAGATCCGCCTCGACGATGCCACCCGTCCCCGCCAGGACCCTGCGATCACGGTGACCTTCGACCTGACACCGGCCGACGGCGACCCGGGACCCATGCGGATCATGGCGTGGACGACCACTCCATGGACCCTGCCATCGAACCTCGCCCTTGCCGTCGGGCCCGACGTCACCTACTCGCTGCACCAGGCCGCCGACGGCACGGTGTTCGTGCTGGGTGCCGACGCCGTTGACCGCTACGCCGCCCAGTTGGAGGACACCACCGAGATAGGCACGCTCGCCGGACGCGACCTGGTGGGCCGAACCTTCACCCCGATGTTCGACTTCTTCGCCGAGAGGACAGACGCCTTCCGGATCCTGGGGGCCGACTTCGTGGATGCCTCGGACGGCACCGGCGTCGTCCACATGGCTCCCGGTTTCGGCGAGGACGACCAGGTCGTCTGCGAGGCCGCCGGCATCCCAATCGGACGGGTGGTCCCGGTTGACGACCAGGGACGGTTCACCGACGAGGTCGGGCGGTGGGCCGGCCTGAACGTCTTCGACGCCAACCCTGAGATCATCCGCGACCTCAAGGAGGCCGGCAAGGTCGTCCGCCACGACACCTACGAGCACAACTACCCGCACTGCTGGCGGACCGACACGCCAATCATCTACAAGGCAATCTCGTCCTGGTTCGTGAAGGTCACCGACATCCGGGACCGACTCCTGGCCACCAACCAGCAGATCAACTGGGTCCCCGACCACGTGAAGGACGGCCGCTTCGGCATGTGGCTGGAGGGCGCCCGTGACTGGTCGATCAGCCGCAACCGCTTCTGGGGCTCACCCATCCCGGTCTGGCGCAGCGATGACCCGGCATACCCGCGGATCGACGTCTACGGCAGCCTCGACGAGATCCAGCGGGACTTCGGCGTCCGGCCCGACGACCTCCACCGGCCGTTCATCGACCACCTGACCCGGCCCAACCCCGACGACCCGACCGGTGCGTCGACGATGCGCCGGGTACCGGAGGTCCTGGACTGCTGGTTCGAGTCGGGCTCGATGCCGTTCGCGCAGGTGCACTACCCGTTCGAGAACGGTGAGTGGTTCGACGAGCACTTCCCGGCCGACTTCATCGTCGAGTACATAAACCAGACCCGCGGCTGGTTCTACACGTTGCACGTCCTTGCCGCCGCCCTGTTCGACCGGCCGGCCTTCGAGAACGTCATATGCCACGGAATCCTGCTTGCCGAGGACGGCACCAAGCTGTCGAAGAAGTTGCGCAACTACACCGAGCCGTCGGTCATCTTCGACCACCAGGGGTCCGACGCCCTGCGTTGGTACCTGATGTCGTCGACCATCCTCCGGGGTGGCGACCTGCGGATCTCCGATGCCGGCATCGACGACGTGGTGCGCCAGGTGCTGCTGCCCGTCTGGAACGCCTACGGCTTCTTCACCCTGTACGCCAACGTCGACGGGCACAGGGCCACGATGCGAACCGACTCCACCCGGCTGCTGGACCGTTACCTGCTCGCCAAGGTCCGCACGCTGGTGGAGGCGGTGGCCGAACGGATGGACGCCTACGACCTGCCGGGCGCCACCCATGAGATCCAGGGGTTCATCGACGCGCTCAACAACTGGTACATCCGCCGCAGCAGGGACCGGTTCTGGGCAAAGTCGGCAGCCGCCGACGACGCCGACAAGCGCGATGCCTACGACACCCTCTACACGGTCCTGGTGACCTTCTCCCGGGTGGCCGCGCCGTTCCTCCCAATGGTGATGGAGGAGATCCACACCGCCCTGACCGGTGGTGCCAGCGTGCACCTGGCCGACTGGCCCGAACCCGACGACCTCCCCTCCGACCCGACCCTGGTCGCTCACATGGACCGCCTGCGCGACGTGGCGTCGACCACCCTGCGACTCAGGGAGGAACACGGGCTTCGGGTCCGCCTGCCGCTGTCGTCGCTGACCGTGGCGGGTACCGACTGCGAGGCCCTGGCCGACCTCGTCGTCCTGCTGGTCGACGAGGTCAACGTGAAGTCCGTGGAGTTGACCGATGACCTGGGGGGCCACGCCCGCTTCGTGCTCCGACCCGACGGGCGGGCGTTGGGACCCCGTCTGGGTGGTGAGGTACAGGCAGTCTTCGCTGCGGCACGCTCCGGCCGGTACGACCTCCACGATGACGGCACTGCGACCGTGGCCGGACACCTGCTCCAGCCCGACGAGTTCGCCCTGGGCGTCGAGTCACCCGAAGGCGTGACCGCCGCCGCGCTGAGCAGCGGCGACGCGGTCGTGGTGCTCGACACCGAGGTCACCGATGACCTGGCCCAGGAGGGCCTGGCCCGCGACGTGGTCCGCCAGGTCCAGCAGGCCCGACGGGACGCGGAGCTGGTGGTAACCGACCGGATCAGGCTGGTGCTGGACGGCGACGACGCCGTCCTGGATGCCGTCCGTGCCCATGAGGACCACGTGGCCGGCCAGGTGTTGGCAACCGAGTTGGCCTACGGTCCGGTGGACGCCGACTCGGACGGAGCCATCGTGGCCACCGTGGAAGGAGCCACGCTCCGCTTCCGGTTGAGCACAACCTGACCAGGGGGAACGAGCCACCAGCCCCGGCACGGAGGATCGGTCAACCGGCCCCGAATGGGGCAGGGCCGCTATCCCTTCAGTCGTCCAGCCGCCGACCCGCCTCCACCAGGTTGATCTCCCAGATCACCTGCTCCAGGCGGTCCGATGCCGAGATGGTCGGGTAGCGCAGAGGGTTCTCCGACGTAACGCAGGTCGATATCGGGGCCAGCATCGTCCACGGCGTCGGGTGGCAGAACTGGACCACCGAGTGGCGCTCGCCCGGAGCGTCGGAGACCACCCGGTGTATGCCCGGGGAGATCAGGCCGTTGGTGAGGTGGTCGAGCATGATCCCGGTGTTGACGATGACATGTCCATCGGGCGGGGCGGCGGCGATCCACCCCTCGTCGGTACTGACCTGGAGGCCCGAGGCGGTGGCCCGGGGAAGGGCGGTGATGAGGTTGATGTCTCCGTGCTCGGCGGCCCAGACGTGCTCGTCGCCGGGTGCCAGGTCCATCGACGGGTAGTGGAGGGCCCGGGTGAGGGCCGCCCCGTCTCGCAGCATGGCATCGAAGAACCCCTCGTCGACCCCCAGGCCGACCGCCAGGATCCGAAGCACCCTGCGCTGCAGTTCCAGGGTGACCCTGTGGAACTCCATCAGCACCTCCGTCGTGCCCGGGAGGTCCTCGTCGGGCAGCGTGGGATCGCCGTACCGGTGGGGGAAGCGCCGGCGGAGTGGATGGCCGATCGGCACCGGAGCGCTCCAGTTGAGCATCTCCTTCCAGTCCGGGACGTCGGAGGCCGCTGCGGTCTCGACCAGCAGGCCCGTGTACCCGGTCTGTCCATTGGCCCCTTCCACGGTGTAGCGGTCCTTGCGTTCCTGCGGGAGGGCGAAGAAGTCCGAGAGGCGTCCGTATGCGTCGTCGAGCAGGTCCTCGGACAGGTCGTGGCGTACGTACACGAAGCCGGTGGCGAGGCTGCGCATGGTGCCGTCGACGACGGCGCGCCGGGTGGCCGCATCGCCGGATTCGAACGCCGGGAGGTCGACGTCCAGGATCGGCGACGTGTGGGATCGGCGGGAATCGGTCACGGCCGACACGTTAGGCCGACGGCGCCCACCGACTACCTGATCGCGGGCCCCGGATCCGTCACGTGGCCGACCACCCGGAGCGCGAATCGTGGCCGTTTCGGGGTGGGGCCAACCACGCCACGCGCGCCCACTGAGAAATTCCGGATCCCGACATCGATTCTCTTGACACGCTTGTAATTACATGCGTGCAATTCAGAACCCGGGACGCGCGCTCCGGCCGATCCACCGAGAGGTGACCGGACGGAGGAACACGGTGGCCCGGGTTGGATCGGAGGCTCGGGTACCAGGGCCTCCGGGGGTACGCCGGCGGGAACCCGGGGGAAAGAGGGAACAGGAAGATGGCACTCACCGAGGACCGCATCGGCGGCGTCGACACCGAACCGACCGGTGCGACACCCATGAGGGTGCGCAAGCGCAATGGTGACCTGGAACCGGTCGACGTCAACAAGATCGTCAAGGCCGTGGAACGCTGCGCCGTCAACCTTCACGGTGTCGACCCCATGCGCGTCGCCACCCGCACGATCTCGGGCCTGTGCGACGGCGCCACCACCGAGGAGCTCGACGAGCTGTCGATCCGCACGTCGGCCGCCCTCATCGTGGAGGAGCCCAACTACTCACGCCTGGCCGCACGCCTACTGGCCACAGTGATCGACAAGGAGGTCCGCAACCAGGACATCCACTCGTTCTCGCAGTCGGTCAGCATGGGCCTCGAGCAGGGCGTCATCGGAGCCGAGGTGGCCGAGTTCGTGGCGACCAACGCCCGCAAGCTCAACGACACCGTCGAGGGCGACCGGGACCACCTCTTCGAGTTCTTCGGCCTCCGTACCGTCTACGACAGGTACCTGCTGCGGCACCCCGAGAACCGCAGGGTCGTCGAGACCCCCCAGTACTTCTTCCTCCGGGTGGCCTGTGGCCTCTCGACCTGCCCGGACGAGGCCATCAACTTCTACCGACTCATCTCCTCCCTGCAGTACCTGCCGTCCAGCCCGACGCTGTTCAACTCGGGCACCGTCCACCCGCAGATGTCCAGCTGCTACCTGCTGGACTCCCCGGAGGACAGCCTCGAGGGCATCTACAGGCGCTACACCGACATCGCCCAGCTCTCGAAGTTCGCCGGGGGCATCGGCGTGGCCTGGCACCGCATCCGGTCCAAGGGCTCGCTCATCCGGGGCACCAACGGCCTGTCCAACGGCATCGTCCCATGGCTCAAGACCCTCGACAGCTCGGTCGCCGCAGTCAACCAGGGAGGCCGTCGGAAGGGGGCGGCCTGCGTCTACCTCGAGACGTGGCACGCCGACATCGAGAACTTCCTGGAGCTCCGCGAGAACACCGGCGACCCGATCCGCCGGACCCACAACCTGAACCTGGCCAACTGGATTCCGGACCTCTTCATGGAACGGGTCGAGAAGGACTGGCAGTGGTCGCTGTTCGACCCCCACAAGGTTCCCCACCTCACCGACCTGTACGGCTCCGAGTTCGAGTCCGCCTACCAGAGGGCCGAGGAGGAGGGCATCTACGAGCGGCAGGTCTCGGCGCGGGAGCTCTACAGCCGGATGATGCGCTCACTGGCCCAGACGGGCAACGGCTGGATGACGTTCAAGGACGCCTCCAACACCAAGTGCAACCAGACAGGCACCGACGGCCGGGTGGTGCACCTCTCGAACCTCTGCACCGAGATCCTGGAGGTCACCGATCAGTCGGAGACCGCCGTCTGCAACCTCGGCTCGGTGAACCTGAGTTCCCTCGTCGTCGACAGCGCCTTCGACTTCGAGCGGCTGGCCGAGGTGGTCCGCCTGGCCGTGCCCTTCTTGGACCGCGTGGTCGACATCAACTACTACCCGACGCCCGAGGCCCATACCTCGAACTCCGCGTGGCGGCCGGTGGGCCTGGGCCTCATGGGCCTACAGGACGTGTTCTTCAAGCTGGGGCTTCCCTTCGACTCCCCCGAGGCACGGGAACTCTCCAGGCGGATCTCCGAGGAGATCTACTTCAACGCCCTCTGGGCCTCCACCGATCTGGCGGAGGCGGCTGGCCCCCACCCCAACTTCGCCATCACCAGGGCGGCCGGGGGCGACCTCCAGTTCGACCTGTGGGGGGTGGAACCGACCGACCCGGCACGCTGGGATACCCTCCGGGACCGCATCTCCCAGCACGGCCTGCGCAACTCCCTGCTCATCGCCATCGCCCCGACGGCGACCATCGCGTCGATCGCCGGCTGTTGCGAGTGCATCGAGCCCCAGGTCTCGAACCTCTTCAAGCGCGAGACGCTGTCCGGCGAGTTCATGCAGATCAACAGGTACCTGGTGCGCGAGCTCCAGGCCCGTGGCCTCTGGAACGAAGCCATGGCCAACCGGATCAAGACGTCGGAGGGTTCCATCCAGGACGTGGAGGGAATCCCGGACGACCTCCTGGACATCTACCGCACCGCATGGGAGGTACCCATGCGATCGCTGATCGACATGGCCGCCGAACGCGGTGCCTACATCGACCAGAGCCAGTCGCTGAACCTGTTCATGGAGTCCCCGACCATCGGAAAGCTCAGCTCCATGTACCTGCACGCATGGAAGTCCGGATTGAAGACCACGTACTACCTGCGATCCCGACCGGCGACCCGGATCAACAAGACCACCACCGGCGGTCCGGTGGATGGACCCGGCAGTGGAGAAGTGGTGGAGAAGCCGACGTACAGCGACGAGGAGACCGTCGCCTGTTCGCTCGAGAACCCCGAGTCGTGTGAGGCGTGCAACTGATGGCCCTCGCAGAGGTCCCCTTCGAGGAGCCCGGGGAAGCCGCAACCCCCACGCTCGCCCCGACCACCCGGCGGGCCAACATCCTGGACCCGGGCTTCGACCTGACGCTCCGACCCATGCGCTACCCGGAGTTCTACGAGATGTACCGGGACGCCATCAAGAACACCTGGACGGTCGACGAGATCGACTTCTCGGATGACCTGATCGACCTGGACCGCAAGCTGCTCCCGGCCGAGAAGCACCTCATCAACCGCCTGGTCGCCTTCTTCGCCACCGGCGACTCGATCGTGTCCAACAACCTGGTGCTGAACCTGTACAAGCACATCAACGCACCTGAAGCCCGGATGTACCTGTCGCGCCAGCTCTACGAGGAGGCGCTGCACGTCCAGTTCTACCTGACGCTCCTCGACAACTACATCCCGGACATGGCCGAAAGGGAAGCCGCCTTCGCCGCGATCCACAACATCCCGTCGATCGCCCAGAAGGGCGAGTTCTGCTTCAAGTGGATGCGGTCCGTGAACGACCTGGAGGAACTTCACACCGACGAGGAGCGCAGGACGTTCCTCCTGAACCTGATCTGCTTCGCCACGTGCATCGAGGGTCTGTTCTTCTTCGCCGCCTTCGCCTACGTGTACTTCCTGCGCTCCAAGGGCCTGCTGAACGGCCTTGCCGCCGGTACCAACTGGGTGTTCCGCGACGAGAGCTGCCACATGAACTTCGCCTTCGAGGTGATCAACACCGTCCGGTCCGAGCAGCCCGAGCTGTTCGACGAGGAACTCGGCACGCAGATCTACGCCATGCTCGACGAGGCCATCGAGTGCGAGTACCGGTTCGCAGAGGATCTCCTGGGGCAGGGAGTGCCGGGAATGTCAACCGCCGACACCAGGCAGTACCTGGAGTTCGTGGCCGACCAGCGCCTTTCCCAGTTGGGCCTGGATCGGGTCTACAACGTCAGGAACCCGTTCGGGTTCATGGAACTCCAGGACGTCCAGGAGCTGACCAACTTCTTCGAGCGCACGGTCGCGGCCTACCAGACGGGCGTCGAGGGCGCGGTCGCCTTCGACGAGGACTTCTAGGCCCGGCTCAGCCTTCCGGCCCGCCGGACCCCCGGCGGCGCACGGCCACCACGCTGGCGCCCAGCGCCAGCACGGCCACTGCCCCCAACCCCAGGGTCGCCCCGCCGATCCGCCGGTCGACCCGACCGCCCGCGGCGGTCGCCCGCTCCAGCGTGGTGGTCGGCGGCACGGTCGTAGGCGGCAAGGTCGGTGGGCTGGTGACCGCCGGCTGCGTAGTCGGCACGGCCGTCGTGTCGGTCCTGCTCGAGGCGACCGTCATTGACGGCGGCGGCCCGGTCGTGGTCGGACCAGCCGACAGTTCGACCCCCGACTCGAGCCGGAAGGCCCCAGATACCTCGTAGGTCACGCCGACATGTCGGCCCTCGGCGCCGTCGCCCCAGTCGATGGCCGGGACCACGTCGCGCACCAGGGCATCGCCACGACCCCGCAGCGAGCTCACGTAGAGGCGGGTGCCCGACGGATCGAAGCACGGGCCGGTCAACGCCGAGAGCCGGTGATCGTCACCGACCATCCGACAGAACGGGACCACGTCACCCTCGGTGCTGATCAGCACCAGCTCCATGTCGCCCCGGTCCTCGGCGGCGAACACGTCGCCCGACCCGGGAGCGACGGTCAGGTCGCCGATGCCGACCAACGGCTGGCGGTGACCCGAACCGTCCCAGACCACGGAGTGGTGCTGGTCGGCAAGGTCGATCGCGTGGACCCGGTCGTCCAGGCCGGTGGTGAAGACCGCGACGCCGTCATGCACCCAGACGCCGCCGCCCATGGGAGTGACGAAGCCGTCGGCTGCCTGCACCCGGGTGGGGGCCACTGTTCCCGACGGGTCGGGGACGGGAATCCACGAGACACCACCGTCGGGGTCCACGACCATCGCCTCCAGAGGCCCGTCGGCCAGCGCGGCACCTGAAAGCGACTCGTCGAGCATGGTGAAGCGGTAGAGGCGGCCATCACGGTGGGCCTCGGTCATGTAGCAGCGGCCGCTGGCCGGGTCTACGGCCACCGAACCGTGGGTCCGTACGCCCAGGGCATTGCGTGGCACCGCCGGACGACCACCCGTCGGGTCGCACTCCCAGATCAGACCGTCACCGCCGAAGGCCTCCTGGCAGGAGAGCCACGTTCCCCACGGGGTGGTGGCGCCACGGCTGTTGGAGTGGCTGCCGACCAGGATCGGCCCGGCATCGACGATCCGTCCGTCCGCGTCGAACCGGATCGACGAGGCGCCACCCACCGATTCGCCCGGAGTCTGGAAGTCGAAGACCTCGTGATTGCAGGACAGGATCCAGCCGCCGTCCCGCTTCGGAAACGTCCCCTTCCCGTCGGGGAACAGCGGCCACGTGTAGCCCGTGCCGCCGACCGGCACGCCGCCGACGGCCACGATGCGCGAGGTGAACCCCTCGGGCAGCACCAGGCCGTTGTCGTCCGTGGTCCGGCCATCCAGCGGACCGTAGGGTCCCGGACCCGGTACCGCCGCCGACGCCAGCCCGACAACCCCCGGGATGGTCGAACCCAGGATGGTCGAGCCGACCGCCGTGCCGCCCATGGCCAGGCCGTTCCGGAGGAAGGCCCGCCGGTGCACCGGTCAGCCGCCGAACGCGTCGAGCAGGCGCTCGGCTGCGGCGGCCGGGGTGGTTCGGCCCTCCAGCACGTCGGCTTCGGCCGTCCTGAGGAGCTCCAGCACGGCGGGATCACGGCGCAGGGAATCCAGCAGGCGATCCTCGACCATTGACCACATCCAGGCCAGCTGCTGGGCGCGGCGCCGGTCCTCCCACTCCCCGCTGGCCGTCATTGCGGACCGGTGGCTGAGGATGCGACCCCACAGGTCGTCGAGGCCATCGCCTGTCAGGCCGGAACACGTCACCACCGGCGGAGTCCACGTGGGGCTTGCCGGATGGGTGAGGCGCAGGGCGGCCGAGTAGTCACGGACCGCCGTCCGGGCCGCCGGAAGGTTCTCGCCGTCGGCCTTGTTGACGGCGATCATGTCGGCCAGTTCCAGGACGCCCTTCTTGATGCCCTGCAGCTCGTCGCCGGCACCGGGCAGCATCAGGACGAGAAAGAAGTCGACCATGGCGGCCACCACGGTCTCGGACTGGCCGATCCCCATAGTCTCCACCAGCACCACGTCGTGTCCTGCGGCCTCAAGGACCACCATCGTCTCCCGGGTGGTGCGGGTGACGCCGCCGAGCGTCCCTGCGCTGGGCGAGGGCCGCACGAAGGCCGACGGGTCATTGGACAGGCGGGGCATGCGGGTCTTGTCCCCGAGGATGCTCCCTCCGGTCACCGTGCTGGTCGGGTCCACCGCCAGGACCGCCACCCGGTGGCCGACGGCCGTCAGCGACGAGCCGAGGGCCTCGATGAACGTGCTCTTGCCCACGCCGGGCACGCCGGTGACGCCAACGCGCTGGGCGTCCACGGCGTGGGGCGCCAGAGCGTCGAGCAGGTCGCGGGCCTCGACCCGGTGGTCGTACCGGTTGGACTCGACGAGCGTCACCGCCCGGCCCACCGCGGCGCGGTCACCGCCCAGGACCCCGTCGACCAGCTCGTGTACGGCCATGCCGGAGGTACCGATCAGGACAGCCGGTCGAGAAGCTCGACGGCCGCTTCGGAGACGACGGTCCCCGGAGTGAACACGACCAGGGCCCCGGCCTCCAGCAGGGTGGCGTGGTCCCCGTGCGGAATCACGCCACCGACCACGATGGCGATGTCGGGACGTCCCTGGGCGGCCAACTCGTCGCGGAGTTCCGGGACCAGGGTCAGGTGGCCGGCTGCCAGCGAGCTCACGCCGACAACGTGGACGTCGTTCTCGACGGCCTGGCGGGCCACCTCGCCCGGGGTGGAGAACAAGGGGCCGATGTCCACGTCGAATCCCAGGTCGGCGAACGCCGTTGCTATGACCTTCTGTCCGCGGTCGTGGCCGTCCTGGCCCATCTTGGCCACCAGGATTCGCGGTCGTCGTCCGTTGGCCGCCTCGAAGTCGACCACCCGGGCACGCGCCGCCCCAACCACCGCGCCGTCGCCAATCTCGCTGCTGAACACCCCGGAGATCGTACGGACCTCGGCCACGTGACGCCCGAACACCTTCTCCATGGCGTCGCTGATCTCCCCGACCGTGGCCCTGGCCCGGGCGGCATCGATCGCCAGCGCCAGCAGGTTGCCATCGCCGGACGCGGCACACCGGGTGAGCGCGGCCAGGGACGCTTCGCAGGCGCCGCCGTCCCGTTCGGAGCGCAGTCGCTCCAGCCGGGCCACCTGGTCGGCCCGCACCTGTGCGTTGTCCACACGCAGCACCTCGACCACGTCCTCGCTGTCGAGGCGGTACCGGTTGACGCCGATGACCGACTGCCGACCGGCATCGATACGGGCCTGGGTCCTGGCTGCCGCCTCCTCGATCCGTAGCTTGGGGATCCCGGCCTCGATGGCCCTCGCCATGCCGCCCATCTCCTCCACCTCGGCCAGGTGCGCCATGGCCCGCGTCGCCAGGTCGTGGGTGAGTCGTTCGACGTGGTAGCTGCCGCCCCAGGGGTCGACCACCCGGCAGGTACCGCTCTCCTGCTGCAGGAACAACTGGGTGTTCCGGGCGATCCGGGCCGACGAGTCGGTGGGCAGGGCGAGGGCCTCGTCGAGGGCGTTGGTGTGGAGCGACTGGGTGTGGCCCTGCGTGGCGGCCATGGCCTCCACACAGGTTCGCACCACGTTGTTGTACACGTCCTGAGCCGTCAGGCTCCAGCCCGACGTCTGGGAGTGGGTACGTAGCGAGGAGGACTTCGGATCCGCCGGCGAGAACTGCCTCATGAGGTCGGCCCACAGCAGGCGGGCGGCCCGCAACTTGGCCACCTCCATGAAGAAGTCCATGCCAATGGCCCAGAAGAAGCTGAGTCGCGGGGCGAACGAGTCGACGTCCAACCCGGCCTCCACGCCGGCCCGGACGTACTCGACCCCGTCGGCCAACGTGTAGGCCAGCTCCAGGTCGGCCGTCGCCCCGGCCTCCTGCATGTGGTAGCCGGAGATCGAGATGGAGTTGAAACGGGGCATCTCGGCGCTCGTGAAGGCGAAGATGTCCGAGATGATCCGCATGGACGGGGCCGGCGGATAAATGTAGGTGTTCCGGACCATGAACTCCTTGAGGATGTCGTTCTGGATGGTCCCCGAGAGTTGCGCCGGAGCGACCCCCTGCTCCTCGGCCGCCACGACGTAAAGGGCCAGGATGGGCAGGACGGCGCCGTTCATGGTCATCGAGACGCTCATGCGGTCCAGCGGGATGCCGTCGAACAGCATCCGCATGTCCAGGATCGAGTCGATCGCGACGCCGGCCATGCCGACGTCGCCGGAGACCCGCGGATGGTCGCTGTCGTAGCCCCGGTGGGTGGCCAGGTCGAAGGCCACCGACAGGCCCTCCTGGCCGGCGGCCAGGTTGCGCCTGTAGAAGGCGTTGCTCTCCTCGGCAGTGGAGTACCCGGCGTACTGGCGCACGGTCCAAGGCTGGCTTGCGTACATCGTGGGGTACGGGCCCCGCAGGTACGGCGCGGCGCCTGGCCAGGTGTCCAGGAAGTCGAGGCCCTCGAGGTCGGCCGCGCTCGTTAGCGGTGGAACGGCCAGCCCTTCGGGGGCCTCGTTGACCAGTTCATCCGGCGTACAGCCGATCTCGTGGGCCACCCGGTCGGCCCACGCCGCCCGGTCGTCGGACGGACCGGGCGGCGGGCCCAGGTCGACGGTGGTGAAGTCGGGGATCCCGGTCATCGGACAACCCCTAGGACGTCCAGGGCCCGGGACAGCACCTCGATCACGTCGCTGTCCACGTGGATGAACTCATCGATGCCGGACGAGCGCAGGTGTTCCTCGTCGTCGCCGGGTTGCCCGGCGAGGTAAACCCGCCGCACGCCGGCCGCCTTCAGGTCGCCGGCGACGGTAGACGCCTCGCTGGAGTACCGCTCGTCGGAGCCGCACAGCACGGCGATCCCGGCGCCCATGGAGCCCCTGAGAGCGTGGGCCTCCGCGGCCCGGATGCCGGCCACCTCAAAGAGGTTCTTGGCGAACGTGGCCCGGGCCGTGTGCTCGGCAACCGGTCCGAGGGTGACGAGCAGGACGGTAGGCCCGGGGTCAGTGGCAGCCGTCGCATCGCGCAGCACCTCGAACGGTTCGGCCCGGCGCCGTAGTGGCAGTGGACCGGCGGCCGGCGTGGGGCCCGGCGGCCGCTCCAGCAGGACCTCGTCGATGTCCGGGAATTCGGAGACCCCGGTGACCGGTTCGCGCCGGGTGGCCAGGCGACCGGCCCGCTCGGCCCAGCAGGCCTCGGCATCGGCTGCCACCCGGCCCGACGTGAGGGCGGCGGCCATCCCGCCATCGGCCTCGAGGTCCCGGAACCGCTCCCAGGCCTCGGCGGCCAGTCGTTCCGTGAGGTCCTCGACGTACCAGGAGCCTCCGGCCGGGTCGATCGCCCGCGCCAGGCCGCTCTCCTCGAGTAGGACGAGCTGCAGGTTGCGGGCCGTACGTCGGCCGAACTCGTCGGGCCTGCCCAGGGCGCTGTCGAACGGACGGACCGTCACCGAGTCGGCGCCACCGGTCCCGGCGGCGAACGCAGCGACCGTCGAACGGAGCATGTTCACCCACGGATCCCAGCGACTCAGCATGGCCGCCGACGTCATGGCGTGTTGGCGTGGCGCTCGATCCTCCATGTCGGCCCCCGAGGCCTCGGCCACCCGGGCCCAGAGCCGACGGGCGGCCCGGAACCGGGCCATGGTCAGGAACTGGTCGGCATCGGCCGTGAGCGTGAAGGTCAACGAGCGCAGTGCCTCGGCGAGCACCACGCCATGGCCGGTCAACGCCCTGAGGTAGGCGACGCCGGTAGCGAGGCCGGCGGCCAGTTCCCGGGCGTCGCTGGTCCCCGCATCGGTGTACGGGGTCGTGTCGATGGTCAGGGCACGTACTCCTGGGAGCCCCAGCGCACGATCCACGACCGTCAGGGAGGCGGCATCCAGAAAGGTGGGTCCGCCGTGTCGCGCTGCCACGCCCAGGGGGTCGAGGCCCAGGTCGCCCCGACGTTCGCCGACCGGCACCGCCCGCTCCTCCCACAGGTCGAGCAGCCACCCGGCGGCATCGACCGAGCGGGGGCCAGGCACCAGTGCCACCGTCGTCATCTCGAGGAACACGCCGTCCAGCACGCCACCCAGGTCGTCGACCGATCCGATGCCGATGGCCACGGGATCCAACAGCAGCGAGGTCGACCCGCGCTCCAACTCGTCCAGGATCACCTGGTTGGTGGCGGCGACCCCCTCCTCGACCACCAGCGCCCGGACGTCCCAACCGTCGACCACGTGGCCGGACGATCGACGCCCCCGGGTGAACGGTCCGGCGCCGGGCAGGCCTGCGGGATCACCCGCGGTGGACGCCCGATCGGGTCCGTAGACGACCGGGATGCGGATCCCGTCGGCCGTCGTGGTGGCCAGCGAGTCCACGGACCGCCCCCTGAGGCCGGCTTCGGCCAGGAGCAGCCACCCGTCGCGGTCGATCGCTTCGAAGGCGTCTGCCGACACCACGGGATCGACGCGCTCGCTGGTCATGGATCGATGGTAGGTGACCGCCCCTCAGGGCCCTGAAGCCATGTGACGGGTGACCTCGGGATCGGATCCACCGGTGCCGGTCCACGGGAGCCCGTCCGACAAGCCTCCGGAGGCACGGAGATTCGGCGTCGAAAGAGATTCCAGGAGATCAGATGACCGCCCAGCAGACCGATATCAGGCACCCGCGCCGGTGGTTCATCCTGGTTTCCGAAGGACTGACCCGGAGGCGCGTCCGGCTGGACTCACCGGCTGGGACAGGACGGCCCGTCCGGCTGCGGTCTAGGGGCCCCGGAATGCGAGGATCGCCATATGCGCATATCCACCTCCCTCAACTACGCCACCGACCCCCAGACCGCCGCCACCCAGGCACGGGAGCTGGAGGCGGCCGGCGTCGACCGCATCTGGATCCCCGAGGCCTACGGCTTCGATGCCGTGAGCCTGCTGGGCTACCTGGCCGCCAGCACGTCCACCGTCGAGTTGGCCAGCGGCATCCTCAACACCTTTTCCCGTACGCCGGCACTTCTGGCCCAGACCGCGGCCGGCTTGGATGCCCTGTCCGGCGGTCGGTTCGTGCTGGGCCTCGGGGCCTCGGGGCCCCAGGTCATAGAGGGCTTCCACGGCGTGCCGTACGCCAGGCCGGTGACGCGCATGAAGGAGATCATCCAGATCTGTCGGGCCGCCTGGCGCCGTGAACGCCTGGTGCACGACGGCGACGTGTTCACCCTGCCCCTGCCGTCCGACCAGGGCACCGGGCTGGGAAAGCCGCTGAAGATCATCAACCACCTGAAGCGGTCCGACATCCCGATCTACATCGCCGCCCTGGGGCCGAGGAGCGTCGAGGAGACCGCCGCCACCTGCGAGGGCTGGCTTCCGTTCCTCGTCTACCCGGAACGGATGGACCAGGTGTGGGGCGACGCCGTCAGGGCCGGCCTGGCCCGACGGGACGACACCCTCGGCGAGCTCGACGTGGTGGCCGGCGGCCTCGTGGCCATCGGCGATGATGCAGCCCAGTACCGCGAGCTCGCCAGGCCGATGGCCGCCCTCTACATAGGCGGCATGGGCGCCCGAGGGAAGAACTTCTACAACGACGTCTGCCGGGACTACGGCTTCGCCGACGAGGCGACCGCCGTTCAGGACGCCTACCTGGATGGCCGCAAGGACGAGGCCGCCGGGCTGCTACCCGACGAGCTCATCACGAACACGACCCTGTGTGGTGACGAGGCCTACGTGGTCGACCGGCTGGCCGCCTATTCCGACGCCGGCGTGACCTCACTGAACGTGACCCCGGTGGGCGGCGAGCCCGCCACGGTGCTGGGTCGACTGCGGGAGCTGGCCGAGCACGCCTGACCCGTCCGGGGTTGCTCAGGGTCCGTCGGGCCGTGTGTCGGTCGGGTCCAGGCGCACGCCGGCCAGGAGCCCCTCGGTCATCCGCTGCGGCGCCTCGCCGAGCATGAAGTTGACCGATAGGCGGCGGGGCGTCCGTACGTGGCGGGTCCGCCGTGCCGTGGCCCGGACCACCCGTCGGGCGAGGCGGTCCGGGTCGACCATGGGTATGAGCCGCAGCAGGTTGAACCTGTCGACCACCCGCCCTGTGCTGGCCGACGAGTTCTCGACGGCGTCCCACATGCGGGTGTCCACCGGGCCGGGGGCCACGAGCGTCGTCCGGATCGGTGAACCCTTGAGTTCCATGCGCAGGGAGGCCACGAAGTTGTTGATGCCCGCCTTGGTGGCGCAGTAGGTGGCCATCGACGGAAAGCCCGACGTGCCGGCGATCGACGACAGGTAGACGATGTGGCCGCTGCCCCGTTCCAGCATCCCGGGCAGCACGTAGCGGGTCAGGACCATGGGCGCCTCGAGGTTCACCCGAGTGGCCGCACGTACGTCGGCCGGACTTATGACCGCCGCCATGTCGGTGGTCTCGACGCCGGCGTTGTTGACCAGCACGTCGATCGGCCCGAGGTCGGCCTCCACTCCCGGTACCAGGCCCTCCACGGCCGCCGGGTCGGATAGGTCGACCACCACAGCGTGGCCTCCCACCTCGTCGGCCACCGCCTGCAGGTCGACCACCGACCGGGCGGCGACGACGACCTCGGCGCCCTCGGCCGCATACGCCCGCGCCAGCGCCGCCCCGATCCCCCGCGATCCACCCGTCACCAGTATCCGCGCACCTTTGAACTCCATGGGACGACCGTAGCCCGGTAGCGACAGGCTTCCAGATGGGCTCCGGCTTCCTGACGGCGCACCGGCCACGGGTACGGTCGGTCCGCATCTCCGACGGAGACCCCGAACCCAGGAGCAGCAGTGGCCCAGACTCCGCACGTCGAGCCGTTCACCATCTCGGTGTCCGACGCCCAGATCGCCGACCTGCGCCGGCGCCTCGCCGACACCCGGTGGCCCGACCAGCTCCCGGGCACCGGCTGGGACTACGGATGCGACCTGGCTTGGCTGAGGGACCTGGCCTCGTACTGGGCCGACGGCTTCGACTGGCGGGCCGCCGAGGCGCGACTCAACTCGATGGACCAGGTCGTCACCACCATCGACGGTCAGCGCATCCATGCCATCCACCAGCGGTCCCCGGAGCCCGATGCGCTACCGCTGCTCATCAGCCACGGCTGGCCCGGCTCGGTGGTGGAGTTCCTCGGGGTGATCGGGCCGCTCGCCGATCCGGCCGCCCACGGCGGCGATCCGGCTGACGCCTTCCACGTCATCGCCCCGTCGCTTCCCGGCTACGGCTGGTCCGGTCCGACCACCGAGCGGGGCTGGGGCGTTGGACGGACCGCCATGGCGTTCGTCGAGTTGGCGGACCGCCTGGGCTACGACCGCTACGGCGTGCAGGGCGGTGACTGGGGATCCATGGTCTCCCGGCAGGTGGCGGCCGCCGCACCCGACCGGGTGGTCGGCTGCCACGTCAACATGTTCGCCGGCGGGCCCCCGGGCCACGACGACGACTTCGACGACGTCACAGTGACCGAACAGCGGCTCATGGACCGGGGCACCTGGTACATGGCCGAGGACAACGGGTACTTCCGCATCCAGGAGACCCGACCCCAGACGCTCGGCACCGGGCTGAACGACTCTCCGGCCGGCCTGCTGTCGTGGATCGGCGAGAAGTTCCACGGCTGGGTCGATCACGACGGCAACCCGCTGGACGTGGTCGACCGTGACCAGGTCCTGGCCAACGTCAGCACCTACTGGTTCACGGGCACCATCAACTCCTCGACCCGCATGTACTTCGAGACGATGAAGGCCCTGGCCCGCGGCGAGGTGCTGGCCGAGGATCCGGAGGTGCCGCTGGGGGTGTCGGCATTCCCGGCCGAGCTCTTCATGTCCCGCCGGCGCTGGGTGGAGGCAACCCACAACGTGACGTTCTGGCGTGAACACAACCGGGGCGGACACTTCGCCGCCATGGAGCGCCCCGAGGCCCTGGTGGCCGACGTGCGCGAGTTCTTCCGGGGCCTTCGATGAGCCCGGCGACGATGCTGGTCGGTGCCGGGTCCGTCTCGATCGCGTCCGAGACCAGGGGTCCGGCAACCCACACGACCTGGCCTCCGATCGTCGCCACCACGGGATGGGCCAACGACCGGAGCGTCTGGACGCCGATGGTTGACGACCTGTGCAGCGACCACCTGATCACCACGTGGGACCTTCGGGGCCACGGGGCCAGCGGAGCCCCACCCCCCGGCTGCTATACCCGGGCCCACGCCCTGGGCGACCTGGCCGCCGTGCTGGACCGGGCGGGTCGCCCGGCCGTGCTGATGGGCCACAGCCTGGGCGGCTTCCTGTCGCTGGCCCACGCCGTCGACCACCCGGAAGAGGTGGCCGGCCTGGTGCTCGTGGCCACCGGCCCTGGCTTCCGCAAGGTGGACGCCCGCGAGCAGTGGAACGAATCGGTCCGGGAGGCCGCTGCGGGGATTGACCTGCCACCGGGAGCCGAGGAGATCTCGATGCACCACGACGCCCACGTCATCGACCACCTGGCCGAGGTCAGCGTTCCGGTCCTCGTGCTGCTCGGCGAGCGTGACACCCGTTTCGCGGCGTCGGCCGCCCTCTTCGAGCGCGACCTGGACGTGCGAGAGACCGTCGTCGTCCCGGACATGGGCCACATGGTGCACGTGAAGGCCCCCGGCGAGTGCGCGGCGGCCGTAAGGCGTTTCATGGCCGGACTGCACGGTCGATGACGACGAGCTCCGACTCGGCGACCGCTACATGACCACCGAACCCCTCCCGGCTGGCACCGGATGAGAGCCGATCCGCTGGCCCGGATGGTCGAGTTGCCAGGCGGTGGGTTCCGCATGGGCAACGACGAGGGCGGGTACCCAGCCGACGGGGAGGGGCCGGTCCGGGCCGTGGTCCTGTCGGCGTTCGCCATCTCGGCCACAGCGGTGGCCACGACACAGTTCTCCGCCTTCGTGGAGGCCACCGGGCACGTAACCACCGCCGAGCGCGAGGGCTGGTCGTTCGTCTTCGCCGGGCAGCTGCCCGACGAGTTCGAGGCCACCCGGGGCGTGGTGGGCGCCGAGTGGTGGCGCCAGGTATTCGGTGCCGACTGGCGCCATCCCGAAGGCCCACACAGCGACCTCGCCGACCGAAGCGACCATCCGGTGGTCCACGTGTCGTCGACCGACGCGGCGGCGTTTTCCTCCTGGGCCGGTGGTCGCCTGCCCACCGAGGCCGAGTGGGAGTACGCAGCCAGGGGCGGCCTCGACCAGAAACGCCTGCCGTGGGGAGACGAGAACCGACCCGACGGTCCCGACGACCACCGGTTCAACATCTTCACCGGGAGCTTCCCCACCGCGGACACAGCCGAGGACGGCTGGGCAGGCACCTGCCCGGTCGACGCCTTCGCACCCAACGGCTACGGCCTATACAACTGCTCTGGCAACGTCTGGGAGTGGACGTCCGACTGGTTCGAAACCGATCACGGCGCCCCGGCCACCGCTCCGCACATCGATCCGACCGGTCCGCCGATCGGCGTGGACCGGGTGGTCAAGGGTGGTTCGTACCTCTGCCACGACAGCTACTGCCACCGCTATCGGCTGGCCGCCCGGTCGTTCACTCCCCCGGACAGCACCACCGGACACCAGGGGTTCCGTCTCGCCCGTTGAACGTTGACCGGCCTCGCGGCGGTCCACCCGTAGCATTGGGTCCATGGGCCTGCGCAGCGCGGTGAACCAGCACGTCCCGCCGGCCTCCCCCGGCGAGTTCGCCGTACCCCGGATCGGACCACTGGATGTATGGCCCCCGGTCGTCCTGGCTCCGATGGCCGGTGTCACCAACGCACCGTTCCGCACCCTCTGCCGGGAGTTCGGAGCAGGCCTCTACGTCAGCGAGATGGTTACGGCACGGGGCCTGCTCGACGGTCACATCAAGACGACGCGCCTCGCCCACTTCGGTCCCGACGAATCGCCCCGCAGCATCCAGCTGTACGGCACCGAGCCGGAGAGCATCGGACGGGCCGTTGACCTGCTGGTCGACGAGGGACGGGTCGACCACATCGACATGAACTTCGGATGCCCGATGCCGAAGGTGACCCGCAGGGGTGGCGGGGCGGCCATCCCGCTGAAGCCACGGCTGTTCGAGGACATCGTGCGGGCCGCCGTGGAGTTCTCCGGAGACGTGCCGGTAACCGTCAAGTTCCGCAAGGGCACCGACGACGACCACCTCACCTTCCTGGAGGCGGGACGAATCGCCGAGGCGGTGGGGGCCGCCGCGGTGTCGCTCCACGCCCGCACGGCCGAACAGTTGTACTCGGGCGAGGCCGACTGGTCGGCGGTGGCCGACCTGAAGGCGGCGGTGGCCACCATCCCGGTGTTCGGCAACGGCGACGTCTGGGAGCCGTGGGACGCACTACGCCTCATGCGGGCCACCGGCTGCGACGGTGTGGTGGTCGGGCGTGGCTGCCTCGGCCGCCCGTGGCTCTTCGGCGACCTGGCCGACGTGTTCGGCGACGAGCCCTCGGTCGGCGGCGGGGAACCGGGAGATCCCCCGAGGCTCCGTGACGTCACGGTCGCCATGTCCCGCCACGCCCGGCTGCTGGTGGACTGGGCCGGACCGCACGGCATCAGGGACTTCCGGAAGCACACCGCGTGGTACCTGAAGGGCTACGCCACCGGTCCGGCGGCCCGCCGGGACCTCCAGACGATCGCCGACGTCGACCACCTGGACCGCCTGCTGGCCGCCCTGCTGGACGAGGTGGATCCCGACATGACGCTAGATCCCGGGTCGCTGCGCATTCCCCGGAGCCACCGCAGCGGTCCGAGGCCGGTGGTCCTGCCCGAAGGCTGGCTGGACGATCCGCTGGACGCCACGCCGCCGCCAGCATCCGCCGAGGTCCTGGTCTCCGGGGGCTGAGCCCGGCGACCCTGTCTGCCCTGCCGACCCTGCCGATGCTCCCCGACCACCTGATCCCGTCGTCGGCCTCGCCACGGCTACTTGAGAGATGCTCCCGGACCACCTGATCCTGGCGTCGGCCTCGCCCCGCCGACTCGACCTGCTCCGCCGGGTGGACCTCGACCCCGAGGTGCGTGTCCCCGACGTCCAAGAGACCCGCCTCCCCGGCGAGGACGTGGCGGCCATGGTGGAGCGGCTGGCCTGCGCCAAACGGGACTCCGTGGCCGGTGCTGGGGAGTGGGTGGTGGCAGCCGACACCGTGGTGGTGTTGGACGGTGAGGCGCTCGGCAAGCCGGGCACGCCGGACCGCGCCACCGCCATGCTGAAGCGCCTATCGGGCCGGACCCACGAGGTGCTGAGCGGCGTGGCGGTGGCTGGGCCGACCGGTCGGGCATCGACGACGGTACGTACCGAGGTGACCTGGCGGGAGCTCTCCGACAAGGAGGTGGCCGACTACGTGGCCACGGGAGAGCCGCTCGACAAGGCCGGCGGCTACGGGCTCCAGGGTGGAGGAGAGGACTTCGTGGTGGAGCTGGTGGGAAGCCGGGACAACGTCATCGGCCTGCCGGTCACCACCGTGCTGGAGCTCCTGGCCACCGTCGGTCCCGCCGACGGTGCATGGCGACGTCTACCCGGGGGCTGATCGGGGGACCTCAGCCGACTGGCGGGACCAGCCGTCGGTCGTCGCTGAGAAACGTCCGGACACCCAGCAACACCACCACCAGCGCGGTCACCGCCGCCGTCCCCAGGATGAGGAACAGGATGGCCACCTGGATCAGCGCCGCCTGGAGTGGGTCCACCCCGGCCAGGATCAGGCCGGTCAGGGCCCCGGGCAGGAACACCACGCCGGCCGACCGGGTGATCTCGATCTGGGGCCGCAGTGCCAGCCGCAGGGCGTCGGAGGTCACGTCGCGCACGGCTCGACCCGGTCCGAAGCCAAGGGCGAGCATGGCCTCGACCTCGCCGGCCCGGTCCCGGATGCCGTCCACCAGGCGGGTAGCTGCCACCACCACGACCTTCAACGAGTTGCCGACAACCATGCCGGAGACCGGTACAAGCACCCGTGCCTCCAGCGGAAGAATCCCGAAGGCGAATACGGTGGCCAGCGAGACCGACAGGCCCAGTGCGGCGCCCCCGGTCGTCATCAGGCCGAGGCCCCGGAGTCGGGGCTCGCGACGACGGGCTGCGTCGCCGGCCATCGGGACCATGGCGACCACCCAGGCCCAGGCCCAGAGGATCGATGTTCCCTCGTCCAGCAGCAGGGTCAGGGCCCAGCCGGCCAGCACCAGCTGCGCGATGGCGCGGACCGTAGCCACGAGCAGCGCCCGCTCCAGCCCTAGGTGGCGTACCACCGAGACGCCCGCCGCCACGGCCACCGGGACGAGCGAGGCGACCAGCCCCCACCAGCCGATGTCCATGTCGGTCACCGTCGCA
Organism: Acidimicrobiales bacterium; assembly: GCA_022452145.1. Taxonomy (NCBI): domain Bacteria; kingdom Bacillati; phylum Actinomycetota; class Acidimicrobiia; order Acidimicrobiales; species Acidimicrobiales bacterium. Next base: position 109,005 of record JAKURY010000004.1, read on the forward strand.
CCGTAGCCAGCAACCACCGGGCGGTGCATCCACCTCCAGGTGCCCACAACCCCGGCCTTGGGGAGTGCCGCGGCGACCCATATCCTGTTAGGCATGCTGAACAGGCGCACCCATGTGCCCCGGGCGACGGCCGAGGGGCTCGAGGTGTCGGACCTGTCGGTCGCCTACGACGGTCCACCCGTCCTCACTCTTGTGTCGCTGGAGGTGGCCGCCGGCGAGGTGGTAGCCCTGCTCGGACCCAGCGGGTGTGGCAAGACCACGTTGCTGCGCACCATCGCCGGCCTCGAGCGCCAGCAGACCGGCACGGTGCGCCTCGGTGACCGGGTGCTCAGTGACGGCACCACGTTCGTGCCACCGGAGAAGCGCCGCATCGGCATGGTCTTCCAGGACGGCGCCCTGTTCCCCCACCTCGACGTGGGCCAGAACGTGGCCTACGGCCTGCCCCGTGCCGAACGCCGTTCCACACGGGTGGCCGACACCCTGGAGCTGGTCGGGCTGGCCGGCATGGTCGACCGCATGCCCGGCTCGCTCTCGGGCGGCCAGCAGCAGCGCGTGGCGCTGGCCCGGGCACTGGCTCCACGGCCCGGCGTCCTGCTCCTGGACGAACCCTTCTCCAGCCTCGACACCTCGCTCCGGGTCCAGGTCAGGAGCGAGATCCACCACCTGCTCCTGGAGTTGGGGGTGACCACGGTGTTCGTCACGCACGACCAGGAGGAGGCCTTCGTACTGGGCGACCGGGTGGCCGTCCTGAACGACGGACGCCTGGCCCAGGTCGGGACACCTGACGAGCTCTACCGCCATCCGGTCGACCGCTGGGTGGCGACCTTCGTCGGTGACGCCAACCTGATTCCGGTGGCCAAGGCGATCGGAACGTGTCGCACGGCGGTGGGCGACGTGCCGGTGGCCGAGGGCGTGGACGGACCAGCCGAGCTGCTCCTGCGCCCCGAGGACATACGGGTGGCCGACGGCGAGGACGGAATCGTCGAGCTGGTCGAGTACTACGGCCACGATGCGATGGTCCTGGTCCGCCTCCAGGATGGCACCTCTATACGAGTCAGGACCGGGTCCGACCTGGCCCACCAGCGCGGCGACGCGGTCGGTGTGACATATGTCGGCCCCGGTGCCGTGGCCCTCGGGGTTTGATCGCCGACCTGTAGTTGTTAGGTTCCCTTCACGCTCTGTTAGGGCACCCTTACACCTACATGCCAAGATGGCTAACCCCTCCTCATGAACGAACGCAGCCTCCGACGACTGTCCCAACGGATGGCCGCCACGGCGACGGTCATCCTCCTCACCCTCGGCCTCGGTGCATCGGCCACGGCCTGTGGAGACGGCGACCCCGAGTCGCTGGTCGTCTACTCCGGCCGCAGCGAGAAGTTGGTCGGTCCGATCCTGGATGCCTTCACCGCGGAGACTGACATCCGCCTGAAGGTGCGCTACGGCTCGTCCAACGACCTGGCCCTGCTGCTGGCCGAGGAGGGCGACAAGACACCCGCAGACGTGTTCCTCTCGCGAAGCCCCGGCCCGGCCGGCTACCTGGACGACCTCGGCATGCTCTCGGTCGTCGCCGACCACGTTCTGGAACGGGTGGCCGACGGCGACCGCTCGCCTGACGGCACCTGGGTCGGCTTCGCCGGCCGGGGCCGGGTCCTCGTCTACAACATCGACAAGGTGGACGCCGCCGACCTACCCGACTCGGTATTCGACCTGACCAGTTCCGAGTACGCCGGCCGGGTGGCCGTACCGGGCTCCAACTCCTCGTTCCAGGACTGGTTCACCTTGTTCCGGCTGCGCAACGGCGACGACGTGGCGATCGAATGGCTGGACGCCATGGTGGCCAACGGCTCCCGCTTCTACCCGAAGAACGGCGCCATCGTGGAAGCCGTGGGCCGCAACGAGATCCAGTTCGGCCTCGTGAACCACTACTACAACTTCCAGAAGGTGGCGGCCAACGGTGGCTCCCAGCGCTCGGCCAACCACGGCTTCGCCCCGCGCGACGACGGCGGCCTCATGATCATCGCAACGGCGGCGGTGCTCAGCCAGAGCGACGAGAAGGACGCCGCCAACCGACTCCTGGCCCACCTCCTGAGCGATGAGCAACAGGCCTACCTGACCAACAAGGTGTACGAGTACCCGCTTGCCCTCGGCGTCGCCCCGGCCGACGTCCTCCCGCCAGCTCCGGCCGACCGGGTGGGTGCCGTGGACATCGACGACGTGGCCGCCGAATTCACCCGGACCATCGAGATCATCGAGGCCAGCGGCATCCTCGACCAATGACCGCCGGAGCCACGGTGGCCAGCCGTCGACGGGACCGATGGCGGTCCGGCCCGTCGTGACGATGGCCGCCACCGATGCTCCACGGACGGGGGCCGTCCAACGCCGGGTGGGCGTACGGCGGCCCCCCAGAACCCTCACCGCGGCGGCACTCGCGGTCGCTGCGCTCTTCGCCCTACCCGGCGGCTACGTGGTCTGGCGGGTCATCGGCGGCTCGGCCTCGCCGATCGCCCTGCTGGCCTCGCGCCGGACCCTCGAACCCCTGTGGCGCACCATCCAGCTGGCCGTCCTCGTCTCGGCCTCCTCCGCGGTGCTCGGCACCGGCCTGGCGTGGCTGACCACCCGGACCGACATTCCGCTGCGTCGCTTCTGGCGCATCGTCGTACCGCTCCCGCTCGTCTACCCGAGCTTCGTGGGGGCAGCCGCGTTCATCTCCGGGCTGACACCGGGTGGGATCGTCGACGACCTGGCCGGCGGGCTGGGGATCGACCTCTCCATCCGACTCCACGGGCTGACCGGGGCGTGGCTGGTGCTCACCCTGTTCACCTACCCGTACGTGTACCTCCCGGTTGCCGCACGCCTGACCGCGCTGCGGGGAGCCTTCGAGGAGAACGCACGCCTGCTCGGCGACGGACCGGGGCGGGTCTTCGCCCGTGTCGTGCTCCCCCAGGTCTGGTCATCGATCGCCGCCGGATCGCTGCTGGTGTTCCTGTACACGGTCTCGGACTTCGGTGCCGTGCACCTCATGCGGTTCGAGACGCTCACCCAGACGATCTTCCGGACCCGGCTGTTCGACCGGGACCGGTCGTTCGCCTTGGCCCTCGTGCTCCTGGTTCTGGCGCTGCTGGTGGTGGCCGCCGAACGCACCGTGGCCCGGGCCGGCCAACGACGGGGAGCGCGGCTGGACGTGGTGGGCGAACGACGGGCCCTCGTCGTGCCGCTGAGAGGCTGGACCGCGCCGGCCCTGGCCGCCACGACCTCGGTGGTCGGTGTGGCCCTCGTCGCACCGGCGGTGTCGCTGGCCGACTGGGGACTGTTCGGCCTCCTGCGGGCCCGTCGCGACGGCGCTCCGCTCCGCCTCGATTGGAACGACGTCCTGGGCCCCACCTGGAACACGGTCTGGATCAGCGTGGTGACCGCCATGGTGGCGGTCGCCGTGGTGCTCCCCGTGGCCTACCTGCTGGCCCGTCACCGCAGCAGGCTGGGCGAGGTGGTCAACGCCGTCGTGGTGGCCGGGTTCGCCATCCCGGGCCTGGTGGTTGCGCTCTCGCTGGTCTTCTGGACGATGCACGCCTCGCCGTTCGAGTTCCTCATCGGCTCCATGCCCGTGCTGGTCTTCGCCTACGTCGTCCACTTCGGGGCCCAGGCCATGCGTACCGCGCAGGTTGCCGTCGGAACCGTTCCGCTACGCATGGACGACGCCGCCCGCCTCCTGGGCGCCGGCCGCCTTCGACGCCTGACCACCGTGGACCTCCCGCTGATGGCTCCCGGCCTGGCTGCCGGAGCGGGCCTCGTGATGCTCTCCACCATGAAGGAGCTGCCGGCCACCCTGCTGGCCTCACCCATAGGGTTCCAGACGCTGGCCACCCAGATCTGGAACACCTACGAGGCTCTGTTCCTACCGGAGACTGCGATCCTCGCCCTGGTGCTGCTGGGCATCAGTGCGGCCCTCACCTGGCTGCTGGTGGTGCGCCACAGCGAGCACCTGCGCTGACGCCCCCAGTGCCGTACTCCCGAACGGCCGGCAGGCCGGGCGGTCAGCGTGTGGTGACGAGGATCCGGTCGGCCACGTACTGCTCCACCTCAACCCGGCAACCGCCGATCTCGACGGTTACGGCGCCATCGGCCGAAGCGGTGACTGCACCCTGCTCGCCCGGCATGAGGCTGGAGACCTCCAGGAACTCCAGCAGCCCCTCGGCGAACTCCAACTCCTCGGGGATCCGACTCACCGTGAACGACTCCCCCACCCCGATGTCGGCCAACTGTCGGGTGTCGGGCTCACGGTAGGAGCTCCCGGGAATCGGGTTGCCGTGCGGGCAGGTGGTCGGCTGGCCCAGCAGGCGATCCAGCGCCGACTCCACGGCAGGCGAGATGACGTGCTCCCACTTGCCGGCCTCGTGGTGCGCCTCGGTCCAGGAGAGGCCCAGGACGTCGGTCAGGAACCGCTCGGCCAGCCGATGTCGTCGCACCACCGAGGTGGCCAACTCCCGCCCATCCTCGGTGAGGAGGATCACATGGTCGTCGCTGGTGACCAGGCCCTCCTTCTCGAGGCGCTTGACCATCTCGGACACCGCCGGTCGGCTCACCTCGAGGCGCTCGGCGATCCGGGCCTGTATGACGTCCAGGTCGTCCTCGGCGAGCTCGAAGATCGTCTCGCAGTACTCCTCGAAGGCCGGGTGGTACTCCGGCGTCTCGTACGGCACGTCCCGAGTCTACGCCCCGTCCCCGCCGCCGGATCCGGGCGACTGGCAGGTGCAGGACCGGCATCAGCCCAGGGTCCAGTCGGCATCAGCCGCCCCAGGACAGCCCGACCAGGTCCTCGCTGGCAGACCACAACGCGGCCGCCGTGTCGTCGTCGAGGATCCACGGTGAGATCCCGCGACCACCCGGACCGGTACCGGGCTCGCCCTCGGGTACCCCCAGCTGGCAGTCGCCCAGGTAGGCACCGCCGTGGGCGTCCAGTTCGGGAGCGGTAGCCGCCCACACGCTGGTGGCCGCGCCGGCCTCCACCGCCTTGGGGGTCATCCCCGACGTGTCCACAGCGGCCGATATCTGGGCCCGGCGGCGCTCCTTGAGGCGTTCGTAGGCCACCTCGTCCAGGTGCCTGCTCAACTCGGTCATGATCACGCCCGGGTGGACGGCGAGGGCCCGCACGCCACCTCCACCGACCCGGCGGTCCAACTCGCGTGCGAACAGGGCGTTGGCCGACTTGGACTGGCCGTATGCAGCCCAACCCTCGTAGTCACGGCGCTCGAACATCAGGTCGTCGAGGTCGACGCCACAGATCCCGTGGGCCCCGGACGAAAGGCAAACCACCCTCGACGGGGCCGCGGTGGTAAGGGCAGGTAGCAGTAGGCCGGTCAGCAGGAAGTGGCCGAGGTGGTTGACGCCGAACTGCTGCTCGAAGCCGTCGGCCGTGGTACCGAACGGGGTGCACATGATCCCGGCGTTGTTGACGAGCACGTGGAGGCCGTCGTGGTCGGCCAGGAATCCCCCGGCAAAGTCCCTCACGGCGGCCAGCGAGCCAAGGTCCAGCTCCCGGAGCTCCAGGTCGGCAGAGGGGTGTCGATCCCGGATGCGACCGGCCGCCTCCTCATTCTTCGCCGGGTTCCGCGCCGCCATGACCACCGACGCACCGGCGGCGGCGAGCGCACGCGCCGTCTCCTCGCCGAGCCCACCGGATGCACCGGTGACCACCATCCGACGACCGGACAGGTCGAGGCCTGCCAGCACCTGGTCCGTCGTGGTATCCCGGTCCCAGTCGCCCATCGCCGCCTCCGGTCATCGTCTCTAGTAATCGCCAGTCGACAACGCAGGCTGATCCCCACCGGGCGCGATGTGCCGTCGGCCACCTTGCGGCGAGACGATAGGCGACCCGGTGCGGTCGGTCGCCACCGTGGGGACGATGATGGTCCGGTGAGCATCGACCCACGCACTCCGGTGATCATCGGCGTCGCCCAGGTCACCGATCGGGTGGACGATCCGGAGTTGGCCCGCACACCCGTCGAGATGATGGCCGATGCCCTGCGCAGTGCGGCCATCGATGCCGGAGCGCCGGCCGCCCTCGCCGGACTCGACCTCGTGGGTGCGGTCGGGGGCATCTGGCGGTATTCCGACCCCGGCCGACAGGTGGCGACGGCGGTCGGGGCCGGAGATGCCGGAACGCTCCTGACCGGCCTCTCCGGCACGTCCCCCCAGCGCCTGCTGGACCACCTGGCCACCCTCATCGCCACAGGCCGGATCGAGGCCGCCGCCATGGTGGGCGGCGAGGCGTTCCGGTCCCGACGAAGGGCGCGGCGCCTGGGCGTCGAGGTGAGGCGCGACGCCGATCCCGACCTGGACCCCGCCGAGCGCTACGAGGGCACCCTGGACATGGCCACCGACCACGAGGCGGGGCGCGGCGTGGTGGAGCCCGGGGTGGTCTACCCGTTGATCGAGACTGCGATCCGCCACGCCCGCGGCGAGTCGGTGGCCGACCACCGATGCCGGATAGGGGCCCTCTGGGCAGGGTTCAACGCAGTGGCCGTGGACAACCCCCACGCCGCGGTACGTAGGCCGATGACCGCAGCCCAGATCGCTACGCCGTCGGAGGACAACCGGATGGTCGCCGCGCCGTACACGAAGGCGATGATGGCCAACAACAGCGTCGACCAGGCTTCCGCCGTGCTGATCGTCTCGGCAGCCAGGGCAGCGTCCCTCGGCGTGCTCCGGGACCGATGGGTGTTCCCCCTGGTCGGGACCAGGGCCGACGACGAGGCATCACCGGGAGCCCGCCGGGACCTCCACCGGTCGCCCGGAGCCAGGGCCGCTGGCAGCCAAGCGCTGGAAACTGCCGGGACGGGCATCGACGACGTGGACCACCTGGACCTCTACGCCTGCTTCCCCGCCTCAGTGCAGGTCTGCGCCCTGGAGCTGGGCCTGGACATCGACCGCCCGTCGGACCGGCCACTCACCGTAACCGGGGGCCTCACCTTCGCCGGAGGCCCCCACAGCAACTACGTGGGCCAGGCCATCGCTGCCATGGTCGACCGGCTCCGCGACCGACCGGGGACCGGTCTCGTCTACGGCAACGGCGGCTACCTCGGCAAGCACGCCTTCGGCCTGTACGGCACAGAGCCACCTGCCCAGGGCTATCGGACCGGACAGCCCCGCGTCGACGTGGCTGCTTCGCCCAGCCGGAACCCGGATCCCGACTTCGCAGGCAGGGCCACAATCGACGGCTATTCGGTCTCGCATGACCGCGAGGGCGTACCCACCCGTGCCCTGGTCGCCCTGCTGACCGCCGCAGGCTCCCGGGTGTGGGGTGGCAGCACCGAGCGTGCCACCCTCGATGCCATGGTCGACGAGGAGTTCGTCGGCCGAACGGCAGAACTGGACCCCGACGGTCTCATAGCCATCTGAGTCGACTCTTCTGATACAAGTCCCTCTGACCCGGAGAAAGCCCATGCAGACGCCGATCACCGAAATGTTCGACATCGAGTTCCCGATCGTGGCATTCACCCACTGCCGCGACGTGGTAGCCGCCGTGTCCAGGGCCGGCGGCCTCGGAGTGCTCGGTGCCGTTGGACACGGCGACGCAGCCCTCGAGACCGACCTGGCCTGGATCGAGGACGAGATCGGGGACCGGCCGTACGGCGTGGACCTGATCATCCCCGCCCGGTACGCCGGCTCCGAAGAGGGTGGCCTCCAGGTTGCAGACCTGCTGGCAACCATCCCTGGCGCCCACAGGGAGTTCCTGGACGAGCTGTTGGAGCGCTACGACGTGCCCGAGAACCCTGACGCCGCCGGTGGTTGGGCCGAACAGCCGGGCGACGCCCCGTTCTCGGCCAACAGGGCAATCCGGCAGCTCGACATAGCCCTGGCCCACAGGCCGGCGCTGGTGGCCAACGCCCTCGGCCCGCCACCGCGCGAGATGATCGACCGCTGCCACGAGGCCGGAATCAGGGTGGCCGCCCTGGCCGGCACGAAGGTCCACGCCGAGCGCCACGTGGCCGCCGGTGCCGACATCATCATCGCCCAGGGCACCGAGGGTGGCGGCCACACGGGCCAGATTGGCTCCATGGTCCTGCTGCCCGAGGTGGTCGACGCCGTGGACCCGGTACCGGTGCTGGGCGCCGGTGGCATCGGTCGGGGCCGGCAGATGGCGGCCGCAATGGCGTTGGGAGCAGCCGGCGTGTGGTGCGGCTCGGTGTGGCTCACCACCGAGGAGGCCGAGACCCATCCGGTGGTCAAGGCCAAGATGCTGGCCGCCGGCTCAGGCGACACGCTCCGCTCGCGGTCGATAACCGGCAAGCCGGCTCGCATGCTGCGCACCGCCTGGACCGAGGAATGGGACCGCGACGACACCCCGGCGCCGCTAGGAATGCCGCTGCAACCCATGCTGACCAGCGCCGCCCTGGACCGCATCAACCGGGCCGCACACCACGATGGATCTGGCGCCGAGGACCTCGCCACCTACTTCGTGGGCCAGATAGTCGGCGACATGAACCGCTCGAAGGGCGCAGGCCAGGTGGTGATCGACATGGTCGAGGAGTTCATCGACGCCGCCCAGGCGGTAGCCGCACAGCTCGAGGTCTGAGCGGCGGGAACCGACCGTCGGACGATCGACGGGATCAGGTCCCTACAGGGATCCGATCCAGGTCGTCGGGGAGCAGCACCTCGCCGTCGAAGTGCTCGGAGGCAAGGGCCAGCCATTCGTTGCGCCCGTTCGGCCCGTCAGGATCGGGCCCCGGGGTCGGGACGCAGTGGTTCAGGACAAGGGTGCCCACCCCGGACCGGGCGGCGGTCCGGGCCGCGTCGGCGACCGTCGAGTGGTAGTCGAGGACGTCGTGCAAGCGCGGGACGGGGACGTTCCGGATGACGTCGTCGCGCACCACGGTCTGTACGTAGACATCGGCCCCGGCGCAGAGGTGGTCGAGTCCCTCACACGGCACCGTGTCGCCTGCCAACACCACCGACAGGCCGTCGGCCTCCACGCGGTATGCCACCGTCGGATGCACCGGCCTGTGGTCCGTCGGCGCGGCGATTATCCGCACGCCGTCGTCCACGACCACCTCGCCCATGACGCCCGTGGTCTCGGTGACATGAACCTCGGGACCGGCCACCACGTCGTCGTGGTGGGCCACCCGCCAGCCGATGTCGGGTCCGAGCATCCTCAGAGTGTCGTCAACGAAGCGCTGCGTGCCCTGTGGCCCCACCACCGGGAGGGGCAACGGAGGGAAGCCGGTTATCCAACGCGTGGTGATGACGTCGTTGAGGTCGGTGACGTGATCACTGTGGAGGTGCGTTACGAGCAGGCGCTCGAGCAGCGTCGGCCCCACCCCGGCCGCAGCGAGACGCATCAGGCAGCCTCGGCCGGCATCGATCAGGAACCAGCGGCCGTCCACGCCCACGAGTTGGGACGGTCCGGCACGTTGCGCATCGGGCACGGGACTCCCCGTCCCCACCATTACCAACTCGACAGCCACGGTTCGCTCCGGTGGGCCGACCCGGGTTCAGCTGATGTTGACCAGCTGGCCACCGTCGACCAGCACGGCGTGTCCGGTCAACCAGCTGGCGGCGTCCGACGCCAGGAACAGGGCCGTGTTGGCAATGTCGGCGGGTTCGCCGAGGCGCTTCATCGGCAGGTTCTGGGCTATCGCATCACCCCGGCCGTCCTCCCACAGGGCCCGGGCGAAGTCCGTGCGGATGAGGCCAGGGCACACGGCGTTCACACGCACGGTTGGGCCCATCTCGGCGGCCAACTGCTCGGTGAGGTGGATGAGCGCCCGCTTGGTGAGGTCGTAGACGCCGAGGATGGCGTTGGTCCCAAAGGCGCCGACCGATGAAATATTGATAACCGCTCCTCCGTGTTCCTTCATCCAGGCGTTCCAGCAGGCCTGGGTCCAGACCAGCGGCGTCGTGAGGTTGGTGGCGAAGGTCTTCTCCCAGCGGGGCAGGTCGATGTCGATGACCGGACCGGCGTACGGGTTGGTGGCCGCGTTGTTGACCAGCACGTCGATGGCGCCAAAGGCCTCCAGCGTGCCGTCCAGGACACGCTGCATGTCCTCGGTCTTACCGACGTGGCCGGCGACGTAGGCCAGGTCACCACCGGTGGAGTCCTGCAGCTCCTCCACGGTGGCCGCACAGGTCTCCTCGTTGCGGCTGGTGATCATCACCTTCGCTCCGGCACCGGCCATGGCGGCGGCGATGCCACGACCGATTCCACGTGATCCACCGGTGACGATGGCGACCTTGCCGTCAAGGGAGAGTTCCATGCGGCGACCCTAGCCACGGACCCCGACGCCGATCTCAGCGGGGCCGCGGCCCGGCCCCGTCGCCGACCCCGGTGGGGTCGCGGGCGAAACGGTCAGCCGACGCGTCGGTCGTGGCCCTCCCAGTAGGGCTCGCGGAGCTCCCGCTTGAGGATCTTGCCGGACGGGTTGCGGGGGATCGCCTCGACGAAGTCGACCGACCGGGGAAGCTTGAACCCGGCGAGGCGCTCCCGGGCGTGGGCCAGGATCTCGTCGGCGGTGACGCCGGAGTCGGGCACGGGGACGACCAGGGCCTTGCCGACCTCGCCCCACTTCTCGTCGGGCACGCCGATGACCGCCACGTCGGCGATCCCCTCATGGGCCATGAGGGCGTTCTCGATCTCGGCCGGGTAGACGTTCTCGCCACCCGAGATGATCATGTCCTTAACCCGGTCGTGGATGTAGAGGTACCCGTCCACCATGTAGGCGGCATCCCCGGACCGCAGCCAGCCGTCACCCGGCATGGCCTTGGTCGTCTCCTCGGGCATGTTCCAGTAGCCCTTCATGATCCCGCCGTGGCGCATCCAGACCTCGCCGACCTCACCGTCGGGCATCGGCTCGCCGGACTCCGGATCGACGATCTTCATCTCCATGCCGCGGATCGGCTTGCCGGCCGAACGCAGGAGGCCGGGGTCGGCATCGGCGCCGTGGTCCTCGGGAGGGAGGGTCGTGCCGGCCCCGCATGTCTCGGTCATGCCGTACACCTGGAAGAACTTGCAGCCGAACTGCTCCATCGACTTGACGAGCACGTCCTCGGTGATCGGCGAGGCCCCGTAGGCGATGTACTGCATGGTCGAGAGGTCGATGCCGTCGCTGGGGACCATGAGGAAGAACTGGAGGATGGCCGGCACGAAGATCGCATGCGTGCAGGCCTCGGACTCCACGATCTGCAGGCCGGCCACCGGGTCGAACTCCCGCATCATCACCGTCACGGCGCCGTTGGCCATCCCGAACAACGCCCAACCACTGCCCGCTATGTGGAAGAGCGGCATGACGCAGAGGTTGCGGGAGTCCTCGCCCATGTCCCAGTCCACGGTGGCGAACAGGGCCTGGAAGTTGGCGTTGGTGAGCTGGGCGCCCTTGGGCAGGCCGGTGGTCCCCGAGGTGTAGAGCTGGGCGGCCACGTCCTCGTCGGTGGATCCGACGCGCTGGAATGCGCCGTCGTGGGCATCGCGCCAGGCGTCGTAGGAGGCATGTGAATCGTGTGAACCGATCACCACGATCCGCGTGGTGTGGACCAGGTCGGCCTCGAAGGTCGCCAGGTGTCCGGCGAACTCCTCGTGGACTATCAGGACCTTCGCCTGGGAGTCGTTGATGATGTAGGCCATCTCCGGCGGAGCCAACCGCCAGTTCACCGCCACGGTGACGGCGTTCACGTAGGCGGCACCGAAGGCCAACTCGAAGAACTCGATCGAGTTCTTGTCGATGAACGCCACCCGATCCTGGGACCCGACGCCGTCGGCGACCAGTGCGTTGGCCACCTGACCGGCCCGCCGCTGCATCTCGTTCCACGACACCCGGTCGTCGCCCAGGACGACCATGTCGCTGTCCCCCAGGGCCGCAGCCCCCAAGTCGATCACGTCCGTGTAGTTCTTGACTCGCGATAGGTCCATGGCGCCGAACCTACACCCGGCCCCTACGGCGCGTCACCGCCGGTGGGCCTGCTGTTACCCGGCGGAACTACCGTCGACGAGCATGGGCCTGGAGATGGACATGATGGCGTCGCCCCTCCCGCTGAGGGAGGTCAGCGGCCTGGCCACCCGGGCCGAGGAGGCGGGCTTCGGGACCCTCTGGTTCACCGAGGGCGCCCGCACCGCCTACCTGTCGTGCACCGCATCGGCGCTGGCCACCGAGCGGCTGAGCCTGGGCACGGCCATCGCGGTGGCCTTCCCCCGGAGTCCCATGGTCACCGCCGAGGTTGCATGGGAGCTGGCCGAGGCGACCGGCGGCCGCTTCGTGGTCGGCCTGGGCACCCAAGTGAAGGCTCACGTGGAACGCCGCTACAGCAGCGAGTACGTGCCGCCCGGCCCGCGGCTGCGGGAGTACGTGCTGGCCATGCAGGCAATCTTCCGGGCCTTCAGGGGCACCGAGAAGTTGTCGTTCGACGGAGACCACTACTCGTTCTCGCTGCTACCCGGCATGTGGTCGCCGGGCCCCATCGACGTTGACGACCCGCCCATCTACGTCTCGGCGGTTCTGCCGTGGATGAGCCGGATGGCCGGTGCCGTGTGCGATGGCGTGCACATCCACCCGATGCACTCGCCCGGATGGCTGGTCGACGTACAGGTTCCCCTGATCGCGGAGGGTGCGGCCTCGGAGAGCCGCACGCTGGACGACGTGACCCTGGTCTGTCCGGTGATCATCGCCGTGGGCGACTCCGACGAGGAGATCCATGCCATGCGGGAGCGAAACAGGGCCACGATCGCCTTCTACGGCTCGACGCCCAACTACGCACCGGTCCTGGAGCACCACGGCTTCGACGGCCTCCAGGGTGGGCTGAACTCGCTCCAGCGGACGGGCGACCTGGCGGGCATGGTCGACCTGGTCACCGACGACGTGCTCGACCACTACACGGTCAGCGCAAGATGGGCGGACCTGGGCGGCGTGCTGGCCGACCGCTACCGGGGGGTGGCGCCGAACCTGCGGGTCATGACGTACACCGCCCTGGACCACTGGCGCCGGGACCCCAACCTGCTGGACCGCTGGTCGGACGTGGTCCGCGACCTACGGGACTCCGACTGAAGCCTCCGGTCCACGCCGGCACCGGCCCCCAGAAGGCTCAGACAAGCTTGGACTCCGAGGCGATCTCGAACTTGTCGACCGACATGCCGGTGACGCCACAGCCCCGGATGGCCTTCTGGAAGATGCCCATGTGGGGCGCCTTCATGTGGGCTCCCAGGGCCTCGTCGGACTCCCACTTCTCGAAGATCCGGATGGTCCCGAGCTCCTTAGGATCGGCGCTCAACACGTAGTCGATGCAGCCGTCCTCGGCCTGGGTGGCCTCCATGAGCGGCACGATGGCGGCCAGCATCTCGTCGGTCCTGTCGGGGTCGAGGGTGATGGTGCCGGCGATGACGAGCATGGTTGGACCTCCGGGGTCGTGCCTTCGTTGGTCGAGGCTTCATTAGTCGAATGGGTCGGCGCGGAGCGTACTGTCGGACCTTCCCGGAGACGGAAGCGGGACCCGACGAGACCCCCGGGAGGAGGCGACGGCATGGACGAGCACCTGGCCACCGGCCCTGACGGCGTCGTGCGGTGCTGGTGGCCCGGCGGACACGACGACTACCTCGCCTACCACGACCACGAGTGGGGCCGCCCGGTGGTCGACGACGTCCGCCTGTTCGAAAAGGTCTGTCTGGAGGGATTCCAGGCCGGCCTGTCGTGGCTGACCATCCTCCGCAAGCGGGACAACTTCCGGGCGGCCTTCGCCGGGTTCGATCCCACGCTGGTTGCCGGGTTCGGCCCGTCCGATGTCGAACGATGCCTCGGTGATGTCGGCATCGTCCGGCACCGGGGAAAGATCCAGTCCACGATCAACAACGCCGGGCGCGCCCTGGAGCTTGCCGGGGAGTTCGGGTCGCTGGCCGCCTACCTGTGGGGGTTCGAACCCGCCGACCACCTCCGGGCCGCCGTCGGAGACGTCCCGTCCTCCACGCCCGAATCGACCGCGCTTAGCCGCGACCTCAAGCGGCGGGGCTGGTCGTTCGTCGGGCCGACGACGGTGTACGCCCTCATGCAGGCCATGGGAATGGTCAACGACCACCTGGAGGGCTGCGCGTTCCACGACGTGGTCGAAGGTGAGCGCTCGGCACTGGTCCGTCCGACCCCGACTGGCAGCCGGGCGTGAGCCTCCGGCTTTCGGTCCTGGACCAGTCGCCGGTCCCCGAGGGCTCGACGCCGGGCGACGCCCTGCGCAACACCATCGACCTGGCCCGACGCTGTGAGGCCATGGGCTACCACCGCTACTGGGTGGCCGAGCACCACGGCATGACCGGCCTGGCCGGATCCAGCCCCGAGGTCCTCATCGGGTCGATCGCCGGGGCCACCCGGCGGCTGCGGGTGGGCTCCGGCGGGGTGATGCTCACGCACTACGCGCCGCTGAAGGTGGCCGAATCGTTCTGCGTGCTGGCCTCCCTGCATCCCGGCCGCATCGACCTCGGGGTGGGACGGGCCCCCGGTTCGGACCACCTCACGGCCGCGGCCCTGGCCCGGGGTGGCGCCCGGACCGCCCTGGAGAACTACCCGAACCAGATCCAGGAACTGGTCCACCTGGTCGACGACACCCTGCCGGCCGACAGCCCCATACAGGGGGTGCGGGCCACCCCACGGCCGGAGGAGCCGCCCGAGGTGTGGATTCTGGCGTCCAGCCCCGACTCGGCGGCCTTCGCCGCCCACTTCGGCCTGCCCCTGGGCTGGGCCGACTTCATCGCTCAGGTGGACGGTGCGCCGATCGTCGACGCCTACCGTCGGCAGTTCCAGCCGTCGCGCGGGTGTCCGGAGCCCCGGGTGCTGGTGTGTGCCAGCGCTGTGGTCGCCGCCACCGACGCCGAGGCCGACGCCATCGTGGCCGCCGTCCGTGCCTGGAGGGCCGCCGGGCTGCGCGGCCCGATCCCGGCCGCTCCCAGCGGTTCCACGTCGGCAAGGGTGGCCGTGCAAACCGGACGTCGTTCGATCGCCAATGGTTCACCCACCCGGGTGGCAGACCGCCTGCGCCAACTGGTCGACGGGTTCGGCGCCGAGGAGCTGATGGTGGTCACCATCTGCCACGACCACGAGGCCAGGGTCCACTCCTACGAGCTGCTGGCCGCCGAGTTCGGCCTCGCGACCGGCGCCGTGGAGGAGACCGGGTGACCGACACGACGACGGCCACGCTGGCCGACTGCATACCGGCCGGTACCGAACCGGACCGGGTGGCCGACCTGTTCCTCGACTGGACCGCCGAGCGGAACCTGGAGCTCTACGAGGCCCAGGAGGAGGCCATCCTGGAGATCCTGGGCGGCAGCCACGTCATCCTGGCCACGCCCACCGGTTCCGGGAAGTCCCTTGTCGCCACCGCCGCCCACGCTGCGGCCATGGCCCGGGGCGAGCGGAGCATCTACACCGCCCCCATCAAGGCACTGGTGAGCGAGAAGTTCTTCGCCCTGGCCCGGGACTTCGGTCCCGAGCACGTGGGCATGGTCACCGGCGATGCCTCGGTGAACGCTGACGCCCCGATCATCTGCGCCACGGCCGAGATCCTGGCCCACCAGGCCCTCCGGGAGGGTGCGGTCTGTCCGTTCGGGCTGGTGGTGGCCGACGAGTTCCACTTCTACGGCGACCCGCAGCGCGGCTGGGCGTGGCAGGTACCGCTCCTGGAGTTGCCCCACGCCCAGTTCCTGCTCATGTCGGCCACGCTCGGGCCGACGGCCCGATTCACCCTCGACCTGACCCGACGGACCGGGCGTCCCGCGGTCACCGTGGCGGGCAGCGTCAGGCCGGTGCCGCTCACCTTCGAGTACCGGGAGACCCCGCTCCACGAGTCGATCACCGAGCTGGTCGACACTGACCGCGCACCCGTCTACATCGTCCACTTCACCCAGAAGGCGGCATCCGAGAAGGCCCAGGATCTGTGCAGCATCGACGTGCTCACCAAGGACCAGAAGGCGGCCGTCCGTGAGGAGGTGGGCGGCTTCCGCTTCGACACGCCCATAGGGAAGGACCTAAAGCGCTTCATCGGCCACGGCATCGGCCTGCACCACGCCGGAATGCTCCCCCGCTACCGGCTGCTCATCGAGAAGTTGGCCCAGGCCGGCCTGCTGAAGTTGATCTGCGGCACCGACACCCTCGGCGTAGGCGTCAACGTGCCCATCCGGACAGTGCTGTTCACCCAACTCTGCAAGTACGACGGCATCTCCACGCGTCTGCTGGGCAACCGCGAGTTCGCCCAGATCTCCGGACGCGCCGGTCGGCGCGGCTTCGACGACGAGGGCCACGTCTGGGTCCAGGCCCCGGTGCACTGGATCGAGAACCTGCGTGCCGATGCCAGGGTGGCGGCCGACCCACACAAGAAGAAGAAGTTGGTGAGGAAGAAACCCCCCGAACGGGGCTACGTCCACTGGAACGAGGATTCCTTCCAGAAGATGGTCGACGGATCGCCCGAGCCGCTGCTCTCCAGCTTCGGCGTGAACCACCAGATGGTCATGAACGTGTTGTCCCGACCCGGCGACGGATGCCGTGACCTCCGAAACCTGCTGCTGGACAACCACGAGCCGCGGGAACGACAGCGCCGACACGTGCGCAAGGCCATCGGCATCTACCGCTCGCTGCGCGAGGCCGGCGTCATCGACGAGCTGGATGAGCCTGACGACGAGGGCCGTATGGTCGCCGTCGGCGTCGACCTCCAGGACCGGTTCGCACTCCACCAGCCGCTATCGCTGTTCGCCCTGGAGGTCATTCCCGAGTTGGCCGACCGGCCTAGCGATGCCGAGTCAACAGACGGACCCGAACCGGCAGACGGACCCAAGCCTGCAGGCACGACCGATCCTGATGCAGCGGCGCGCGAACACGCCCTGGACGTGCTGTCGGTGATCGAGTCCGTGCTTGAGGACCCCGGGGTGGTCATCGCCGCCCAGGTCAACCGGCTCCGCGGCGAACTGGTGGCCCGACTCAAGATGGAGGGCGTCGAATACGAGGAGCGGATGGAGCGCCTCGACGAGGTCGAGGCGCCAAAGCCCCTGCGGGAGTTCCTGTACGGCACCTTCGACGTGTTCCGCAACCACCACCCGTGGGTGGGCGACGAGAACGTGAAGCCCAAGTCGGTGGCCCGCGAGCTCTACGAGACCGGCTTCGACTTCCGCCAGTACATCGAGCACCACGGCCTGAAGCGCTCCGAGGGCGTCGTCCTGCGGTACCTCAGCCAGGCCTACAAGGCGCTCGTCCAGAACGTGCCGGAGGGCTCCAAGACCGAGGCCCTCTACGACCTGGAGGCGTGGCTGGGCGAGACCGTCCGCCAGGTCGACTCCAGCCTCCTGGACGAGTGGGAGAAGCTCCGGAGTCCCGAGGACGAACCGGACGTGCAGGGCGGGCCGCCGACAGGATCAGAACCGGAGCGTCCCGACGTGACCCGCAACGGCCGTGCCTTCCAGATCATGGTCCGCAACGAGGTGTTCCGGTGGGTGCAGCTGCTGGCACACCGCCGTCTCGACGACCACGAGGCGCTGGCCGACGTGCCGACCGTGGGCGACGGACGACGGACGGCCGACGACGTCACCGACGCCATCGCCCCCTACTGGGAGGAGAATGGCGTCATCCCGACCGACACACATGCCCGCGGCGGCAGCTTCTTCGTCCTGGACGACTCCGGCGCCGACCGGTGGCCGGTCCGACAGACGATCGCCGACCCCGAGGAGCACCACGAGTGGGTGCTCGAGGGAGAGGTCGACCTGGCCGCCTCCCGGGAGGAGGGCCGGGCCGTGGTCCGCCTGGGGGCGATCCGCCGCCTCTGAGGCGGAGAACTAGAACTCCCGTTCTGCCACGAAACGGGCCAGCCGGGCAAGCTCCTCGACGGCTGGATCCACCAGCCCCACGCCAGAGACGGCGTCGAGCGCGGCATCCAGGTGCTTCCGTGCCTCGGCCACCGTGCGATCCCGTCCACCGGCCGATTCGATCGCCGCAGTGGCCCGGCCAACGTCTGCGTCGGTCAGGTCACGGTCGAGGTCGTAGACCGCCCGAAGCCGCTCGGCCGCATCGTCACGGCCGGACAGCACGATGGCCACCGGCATCGACTTCTTCCGCTCCCGGAGGTCGTTACCGGCTGCCTTGCCGGTGACCGCCGGATCGCCCCATATGCCCAGCACGTCGTCGACCGCCTGGAATGCGAGGCCCAACTCACGCCCGTAGGCCTCCAGCGCATCCACCTCTCCACAGCCGGCACCGGCCAGAACCGCCCCGACCGAGGCCGAGTAGCCGAGCAGTGCACCCGTCTTGTCAGCCTCCATGGCCAGGCAGGCGTCAAGGTCTACGTCAGCCAGGTCATCGAAGGCCATGTCTGCGGCCTGGCCGGCGATCATCGCCGCCGTGGCCTCCACCAGCCGTGTGGCCGCCGACACCCGCTCGGGCGTCGGCTCGTCCAGCAGCACCTGGTAGGCGAGGTTGTGGAGGGCGTCGCCCGAGATGACGGCGTCCTCCACGCCGAAGGCGGACCACACGGTCGGCCGGTGCCGGCGCCTGGTGTCGCCGTCGATGATGTCGTCGTGGACGAGGGAGAAGTTGTGGACCAGCTCGGCTGCCACCGCGCCGGGTACCGCAGTGGCGCCGAGCGCGCCGACCGCCTCGGCGGACAGGATCGCCAGGGCCGGCCGCAGCCCCTTGCCGGACTCGGCACCAGACGGCGAGCCATCGGCCTCCACCCATCCGAAGTGGTACCGCGAAGGGAGCCTCAACTCCCCGCAGAGCCGGTCGACGGCGGCCGCCATGGCCGGTTCGACCAGAAGCCTGGCCCGTTCCAGCACCGCCGGTGCGGTCATCAACCCCGCCGGTCCGGCAGGAACCGGAAGGCCTCGCGCACCTCGGCCACCCGGCCCGGATCAACATCGGCGATGACCACGCCCTCGGTGTCGTCGACACCCTCGGCCAGTACCTCGCCCGACGGGTCCACGATGACGCTGTCGCCGACATAGGTCAGACCCTCGGCCTCTCCCACGCGGTTGACGCCCACCACGTAGGCCTGGTTCTCGATCGCCCGGGCCCGCAGCAGCGTCCGCCAGTGGTAGCGGCGCGACGCCGGCCAGTTGGCGACCACCAGGTACACGTCGGTCCTGGTGGCACGTTCCCAGAAGGCATTGGCGAACCGGAGGTCGTAGCAGACGAACAGCGAGACCCGGAGCCCACCGATGTCGACGGTCACCGGCTCGTCGCCGGCCCGGTAGTGCTCGTGCTCGTCGGCGAACGTAAACGGGTGCAGCTTGTCGTAGTGGTGGCGGGTGCCGTCAGGGCCGACCAGCAGGAAGCGGTTCACCGGGTGTGCGTCGTCGCGGTCCCGGGTCGGGATCGAGCCGCCAATCCAGACGCCGTTGGAGGCCGCCCGGTCGACCAGGAACTGCTCGGTCGGGCCGCCCGGAGGCTCGGAGATCCGGTCGGCGGCCAGTGAGAAGCCGGGACCGAACATCTCGGTCAGGACGATGAGGCCGGCACCGTCGGCGGCCGCCTCGGCGATCATCGGGACCAGGCGGGCACATGTGGCCGCGGCGTCCTCCCAGACGATGTCGTGCTGCAGCGCCGCGATCCTCATGGCCTCAGGCTGCCAGACGCGCCAGGCGGTCCATGGCCTCGTGGAGCACCTCGAAGCGCTTGGGGTAGGCGAACCGGACGATGGACCGGCCGGCCTCCTCGTCGTCGTAGAAGACCCGGTTGGGCACGGCCACCACGCCACACCGACCCGGAAGCTCCCGGCAGAAGTCCATGCCGTCGTCGTAGCCCAGACGCCGGACGTCGGCGGTCAGGTAGTAGGTGCCCGGCGCGTCGTACACCTCGAGGCCCGCGGCGGTCAGCCCGACTGCTACCAGGTCCCGCTTGGCACACAGGTCGGCAGCCAGGCCCTCGAAGTAGTCGTCGCCCAGGTTCAGCGCGGTGACCATTGCCCGCTGGAACGGCGCACCGCTGGTGAACGACAGGTGCTGCTTGACGGTGTGGACGGCTCCGACCAGGTCGGTCGGGCCGTGGGCCCAGCCCACCTTCCACCCGGTCAGGCCGAACGACTTGCCGCCGGACGAGATCGTCACCGTGCGCTCCGCCATCCCGGGCAGGGTGGCGATGGGAACGTGCTGCGTACCGTCGTAGGTCATGTGCTCATAGACCTCGTCGGTCACGACCAGCAGGTCGTGCTGGACGGCCAACCGGGCTATCACCCCCAACTCCTCCAGGGAGAAGACCTTGCCCGTCGGGTTGTGTGGCGTGTTGAGCAGAATGAGCCGGGTCTCCGGGCCGATGGCCGCAGCCAGCTGGGCCTCGTCGAAGGAGTAGTCGGGCGCCCGGAGGGTGACGGCCCGTCGTACTCCGCCGGCCAGGGCTATGACCGCGGCGTACAGGTCGAAGTAGGGCTCGAAGACCACCACCTCCTGGCCCTCGGACACCAGCGCCATGATCGCCGCGCCGATGGCCTCCGAGGCCCCCGTCGACACCATCACGTCGTCCGGGTCCACCTCCTGGCCGTAGAACCGGTCCTGGTGTTCGGCCACGGCCCGACGCAGTTCAGGGATGCCGCGGTCCGGCGGGTACTGGTTGTGCCCGGCCCTGATGGCTGCCACCGCGGCGTCGAGCACCTCGGTCGGACCGTCGGTGTCCGGGAAGCCCTGCCCGAGGTTGATAGCCCCCGTCTCGGCGGCCAGCATCGACATCTCAGCGAAGATCGACAGGCGGTGGCCCTGCATCCGGGCAACCAGGTGCGGATTGGGAGGAACCATCATGGTCGACGCTAGCGGCCGCTCGGCTCCGGCCGGGAAGGCGACCGGCCTCCGATGAAAGCCGGGGTGACGACCGGGTCAGGCGGTGCTGATGGCCGACCAGACCTTCTCGGGGGTCATGGGCATGTCCAGGTGGCGGATCCCCCACGGCGACAGCGCGTCGATCACCGCGCTCTGCACGGCTGCGGTCGAACCGATGCTCCCCGACTCGCCGATGCCCTTGGCGCCCAACGGGTTCCTGGGCGTCAGCGTCTCGGTGAAGCTCCGCTCGTAGCTCGGGACCTCCATGGTCGACACGGCGGTGTAGTCGGCCAGGTTGGTGGTCTGCGGGTTGCCGTCCTCGTCGTAGCGGAACTCCTCCAGCAGCCCCTGGGCGATGCCCTGGGCCAGCCCGCCGTGGATCTGTCCGGCGGCCAGGAGCGGGTTCATGATCCGACCAGAGTCGTCGACGGCGACCACCCGGTCGATGGTGGCCTGCCCGGTCTCGGTGTCCAACTCCACGACCACTATGTGGGTGCCGAACGGGAAGGTGGCGCCGTTCTGGGAGTGGTCCGACAGGCCGGCCAGCTCCTCGTCCGCCGCCGTGGCGATCTCCGCCCACGACCGGGCCACCGCAGGCGTACCGGCCACGTGGAATGCGCCGCGCTCGCGGTCCAGCACAACGTCGCCGGGTGCCGCCTCCAGCAGGTCGGCGGCGGTATCACGAGCCAGATCCACCAGCTTCTCCGAGGCGTCGGCCATGGCCGATCCCGCGATCTGCACGGAACGGGACCCCCCGGTCGTCGACCCGGACGGGATGGACTCTGTGTCGCCGTGGAACACCTCGATCGAATCCAGGGGCACGCCCAACCGGTCGGCGACGATCATCGCCCAGGTGGTGTGGTGCCCTGTCCCGATGGGGGTGGCACCGGTCGACGCCAGCACCGTGCCGTCGCTCCGGAGCCGGACCTCGCCGTACTCGCTCCCGCCGAAGCCGGTGATCTCCACGTAGGTGGCCACGCCGATTCCCATCTGGACGGGGTCCCCGGCCTCGCGGCGGCGCTTCTGTTCAGCCCGCAGGCCTGCGTAGTCGACGGCGGCCAGGGCCCGGTCCAGCGAGCCCTCGTAGTCGCCGCTGTCCATGGAGGTACCGGTCGGCGTGGTGTATGGGAAGGCCTCGGAGGCCACCAGGTTGACCCGCCGGACGTCTGCGACGTCCATGCCAACCTCAGCGGCGAAGAGGTCCATGGCACGCTCGATGGCCGCCGTGGCCTCGGGTCGGCCCGCCCCCCGGTAGGCGCACGTGGGTGCCGTGTTGGTGGCCACGCTCACGGCCGAGAACTCCAGGTTGGCGATGTCGTAGACGCCGCTGGCCAACTGCCTGGTGAACTCGGGCAGGAACGCCCCCCACTTGGGGTAGGCCCCGCAGTCCTGGACCACGTCGAGGCGGTAGTGGGTGACCCGACCGTCACGGGTGCCGCCGATCGTCACCGTCTGCGCCTGGGCCCGTCCGTGTACGTAGGCCGAGAGGTTCTCCGTACGCGACTCCACCCATCGCACCGGCCGGCCAATGAGCCGGGCCAACTGGCCCACGATGACCTCCTCCTCGGAGACCATGCCCTTGGCACCGAACCCTCCACCGACGTCCTTCACCAGCACACGAACGTCGGCCGGGTCCATGCCCAGGTACTTGGCCGTGCCGTCCCGGAAGTCGTGCGTGCCCTGCGAGCTGGCCCAATAGGTGAGCTTCCCGTCGGCGAACGACGCGGCGACCACCCGTGGCTCGATCGACACCGCGGCTACCCGCGAGTTCCAGAGTTCCTCGGTGACCACGACGTCGCAGCCCGAGAAGTCGATGGCGCCGGCCGACGGGATCTGCCACATGACGTTGTCGTCGCGGGCCTCGAACAGCACGGTCTCGGCGGCCACGGAGTCGTGGATCGAGACCACGGCGGTCAAGGGCTCGATGTCGGCCCAGACGGACTCGGCGGCATCGGCGGCCTGGTAGGCGGTCTCAGCCACCACCACGGCCACCGGCTCGCCCACGAACCGGACCCGGTCCCGGGCCAGGAACGGCCGGATGGCCTCGGCGGCGTAGAAGCCCATGGCCGGCGGACGGTCGTCCAGGCCCAGGTCGGCCGCCGTGTGGACGGCCACCACGCCGGGCATGGACCGAGCGTCGTCCACGTCGATGGACAGGATCTCGCCGTGGGCCGCCGTCGAGCGTACGAAGTGGGCGTGGAGCAGGTCCTCGAATGGCTGGTTGGCTACGAACTCGCCCTGACCTCGGATGAGCGTGGCGTCCTCACGGCGCAGCACGGCGTTGCCCAGGATGGAGGTGCTGGACTGGCCGGGAATGCCCCTGGCCGGGATGGTCTCGCTCACCGGTCGCCTCTCGTGTTTCTCCCGGCCGTGGCCGGGCTGGTTGTCGGGTGGTGTGTCGGCCAGGTGGCCTTCTGGGTCGTCGGGTCCGGCGGTCGGGCCCGTCGGCTCACTCGGCGGGATACCGCTCGAGCAGCTTCCGGGCGATCACCAGCTTCTGGATTTCGCTCGTACCCTCGCCGATGATCATCAGCGGGGTGTCGCGAAAGTAGCGCTCCACGGGGAGCTCGGTGGTGTAGCCGTAGCCACCGTGGATCCGCAGGGCATCGGTGGCGATCTCGAACGCCGCCTCCGAGGCGAACAGCTTGGCCATGCCGGCCTCCATGTCGACCCGTTCGCCGGCGTCGGCCCGCCTGGCCGCGTCGTAGGTCATGAGCCGGGCCGCCTGCAGCTTCGTGGCCATCTCGGCCAGCTTGAACTGGATTGCCTGGTGCTCGAAGATCGGCCGTCCGAACGTCTCGCGCTGTTGGGCGTAGCGCATGGCCGCCTCGAACGCGGCCTGGGCCACGCCGACGGACCGGGACGCCACGTTGATCCGCCCCAGTTCGAGCGCGCTCAGGGCGTACCGGCGACCATGGCCGATGCCCTCGTCGCCACCCAGCACGTTGCCGTGCGGGACCCTGTGGTCGACGTAGGACATCTCGACCGTCTCGAGGCCCCTGTACCCGAGCTTGTCGATCTTCTTCGAGACCGAGATCCCCTCGAAGGACTCCCCGGGTTCCTTCTCGACGAGCAGGCAGGTGATCCGGTCGTCCGGGGTCCGGACCATGAGCATGACCAGCGAGGACCGGATGCCGTTGGTGACCCACATCTTCGTGCCGTTCACGACCCACTCGTCGCCGTCCCGCTCGGCCCGGCAGCGCAGCGCACCGGTGTCGCTGCCGGCGTCGGGCTCCGACAGGGAGAAGGCGGCCCTGAAGGACCCGTCGCACATGCGGGGCAGGAAGCGCTGCTTCTGCTCCTCGGTGCCGAACCTGCCGATCATCGTGGCGCCGATCTTGTGGGTGTTGAGGATTCCGGCCAGGGACATGAAGCCGCGCGACAACTCCTCGATGATCCGCGTGTAGGTGGTGATGTCGAGGCCCAGGCCGCCGTACTCCTCGGCGATGGTCGACCCGAAGAGGCCGAACTCGCACATCTGGTCGAACATGGCCTGCGGGAACGTGTCGGTGTGCTCGAACTCGGAGGCGTTCGGGATGACGTCGCGCTCGACCCACTGGCGGATGGTGCCGACGATCTCGTCAGCCAGGGCCTGGTCGGTAGTCATGGTTCTCTCCTCCTCCTCGGGGTTCTCAGGCCGCGTCAGGGTCCCGATGTTGCGTCATGGGAAGCAGGTAATTCCAGAAGTAGAACCCGGCGCCGGCGTCCTTCATGGCCAGACGGGCCCGGTCGAAGGTGAACCCCTCCAGGTCCTCCAGCGAGCTACGCATCTGCTGGTCGCCCATCGCCGCCTCCGGTCTCGTCGGTCGCACGGATCCAGGAGGTCCGCCGCGTGCGGATTCTCACAGTCCGTTGCCTGCGCGGACGAGGCGGGCCGGAAACCGACCGGGCCTACGGACCCGATGGCGGCTCAGGTGGCTTCGGACCGGGCCGTCGACCCGATCCGGCCCAGTAGCGGCCCTGTGGCGAACAGCGAACCGACGGCCACCAGCGAGCAGAACAGGAAGCCGCCGGGACGGTCGGTCAGCGCCACCACGGCGCCGACCAGGAACCCGCCCAGCCCGACGGCCAGGTCGAAGGCCACGCTGAACGACCCGATGGCGTGGCTCCTCTCCGACTCCGGCGCCCGATCCACCGTCAGCACGAACAGGGCGGGGAACAGGAAGCACTGTCCGAGGGCCATGACGACCGCCCCGACGTAGACACCTGTGGCGGTCGTCCAGAGACCGAACACGGCCAGGCCAGCGGCGCTGAACCCCAGCGACAGTCGGGTGGTCGCCAGCGATCCCAACCGGTCGGGTATGCGTGCACCAAGCAGCCGCACGGCGACGACTATGGCGGCGAAGATGGCGAACACCGAACCGCTGGAAGCCACCCCGACGCTCTCGGCGTGCAATGCGATGAACGCCAGGAACCCGGAGTAGCCGAGCAGGCCGATGAACAGGACCAGGCCGGGCCGGATGGCCGCCGGGTGGAGGCGCCACCGGAGAAACGGCGCATCGACGGGATCGGCCGGCCGGCCGGGGGCCGCATAGGCGAACAGGAGAGGCACCAGTCCGAGGAGGGCGGCGACCGTGAACGCCCGATCGTAGCTACCGGCCTCGTACAGCCACTCTCCCAGCCCCGGCCCGATGGCCAGCCCCGTGTAGAGGGTGACCGTGAAGTACGAGGTGGCCTCGCCACGACGATGCGGTGGAGCCAGGTCCTGGACGGCCGAGGTCACGCCGATGAAGTAGGCGGCCTCGCCCACGCCCAGGACCAGTCGGGCGGCGATCACCGCCGGGACGCTGGCTGCGGGGACGAGGAGGAGCATCGACATGGAGACGACCACCGAGCCGACCACCAGCAGGAAGCGTCGACCCCGCCTGTCACCCAGTGGCCCTATGAGCGGTCGCAGGATTGCAGCCGAGAATCCGAAGGCACCGACCGAGAGCCCCACGGCCACGCCGCCGCCACCCAGGCCGTGCTCGACGAACGACGGGACCACCGGCCAGGTGGTCCCCAACGCCAGGAAGTAGGCCAGCGAGCCACCGCACAGGACCAGGAATCGCCCGGTGAGCAACCGGTCGCCCACCTCCGGTCGGTCCATCGGCGCAGGGTACGGTCCATCCCACGGTGACGACGAGGCCGGGGGAACGAACGAGGTCGTCGCCGTCGGGTGCCCTGCCGGTGCAGCTGTTCCGGCCCGACGGCCCGGACCGGGACGTCCACCTGCAAGGCTGCGACGATGGCCCACGCCCCCCGGAGCGACCCGCTCCGGCACGCCGACACGGCGATGGTGTGCAGCATCGACTCCCTGGCCACGAGGGCCGGTGTCGACGCCATGGCCGCCGGCGGGAACGCAGTCGACGCGGCCATCGCCGCCAACGCGGTGCTGGCCGTCACCGCGCAGCACATGTGCGGGATCGGTGGCGACCTATTCGCCCTGGTCCACACCGGTTCCGGCCCACCGGCCTGCCTCAACGCCTCGGGTAGGGCCGGGTCGGGCGCGAATCCGGCCGGCCTGCTTGCCGAGGGCTTCACGTCGATGCCACACAGGAGCGACGTCCGGTCGGTTCCGGTACCCGGCTGCGTCGACGGCTGGTGGGCCCTGCACCAGCGGTTCGGATCGCTACCCCTGGCCGACCTCCTGGCTCCCGCGGTCCGCCTGGCCACCGAGGGCTTCGCCGCCTCGCCCCTCCTGGCAGGCATGGCCGTTCAGGTCCGGGACGTGGACGGCGCCGGGGACTTCACAGGGCTGACCGAAGCCGGAACCCTCGTCACGCGGCCAGGTGTGGCGACCGTGCTCCGTTCCTTCGCCGACGGCGGACGCGACGGCGTCTACCTGGGGGAGTTCGGCGAAGAACTGCTCGCCGTCGGAGGCGGCGAGTACACACGCGGGGACCTCGCCACGCCGGGTGCAGACTGGGTGGATCCACTGGGCCTCACGGTCTGGGGACACGACGTGTGGACGGTTCCGCCCAACTCCCAGGGGTACCTGGTGCTGGCAGCGGCCCGGATCGTCGAGGGCCTGGACCTGCCTCCGGAGGACGACCCGCTCCGGGCCCACCTCCTCGTGGAGGCGGCCCGGCAGGCCGGCCACGACCGGCCCGCCGTCCTGCACGAGCATGCCGACGGCCGGGCCCTCGTGGACGATCGCCTCCTCGACGCCCGCCGGGCGGCCATCCGAACGGGCGCCACAGCCACGCTCGGGGACGGCTGGCTGGACGGCGACACCATGTACATGTGCGCCGTGGACGGCCACGGCATGGGCGTGTCGCTGATCCAGTCCAACGCCGACGGCTTCGGCAGCCACCTGACGCTTCCGGGTCTCGGCGTGTTCCTGCACAACCGGGGCATCGGCTTCAACCTGGACCCCGGCCACGCTGCCTGCTACGGCCCGGGAAGGCGGCCTCCCCATACCCTCTCTCCGGCGCTGGTGACGCGGTCCGACGGTCGCCTCCGTGCCGTCCTGGGAACCATGGGCGGAGACGCCCAGCCCCAGATCGTCCTGCAGATGCTGGTTCGGCTGCTGCTGGACGGGGCCGATCCGGGCCACGTCGTTGGTGGGGGCCGATGGGTGCTCACAGGTGGCAGCACAGGGTTTGAAACCTGGGAGGACGCTGACTCCCTGGAGGTGATCGTGGAGGACCACGCTCCGCAGGCCTGGGTGCCCGGACTGGCCGAGCGTGGCCACACCGCACGGATCGGATTGGGCAACTTCGGCCACGCCCACTGCATCGAGGTCACCGACGGTGGCCTCCGCGGGGCGGCCGATCCACGTGCTCTGGTCGGGGAGGCCGCCGGCTTCTGATGGGCCAGATCGTGGAGGCCGTCGGATTCCGATGGGCCGGATCGGGCGGTTGGGACGGCTTCGGTGCATGATCAATCCATGGTCGCACCGAGGAGGGAATACACGACGGTCGTCATCGAGCGGGAGATCGCCGCACCCCGGACGGTGGCCTTCGACGCCCTGTGCACCCTGATCAGCAAGGCCACAGGCGGCTACGTCCTCGACGGCTACCCGGCCCCCCACGGCCTGGGAGCCCGACTGGAGTTCTCGCTCGGCGACCTGGACCTTGTCGAGGAGGTCATCTCGTTCGAGCCGCCATGGCGCCGGGTCTACGAGCTGACCGGGGCGCCGGTGGCCCTCTACCAGGGCACCACGCTGTTCACCGACCGGGGTGCGGCATGCCTAATGGCCTGGTCGCTCCTGATCGACCCATTGCCCGATGGCAGGAGCAACGACTTCGTCGCCAATGCTGAGGCCTTCCTGACCCGCTTCGCCGATGCCGTGAAGGCCCGGGCCGAGGCGGAGGCCTGAACCACCACCACCCGCCGGGCATACACCAGAGTTCCGACCACCCGACCTACGACCTAAGCCACCACCGGGAGAACCCATGCGCATTGCCCTGAACGCCTCCGCCGAACTGCTCCACGCCGACCTGGGACGCCTCCGCGACCACGCGGCACGGGCGGCGGACGACGGCTTCTCCGGCTGGTGGCTGGCCCAGACCGGCCTCATAGACGCCCTCACGGCGTTCACCGCCATGGCGGACACGGCGCCGGGCCTGGAGTTCGGCACTGCGGTGATTCCCACGTTCCCCCGCCATCCCACGGCGCTCGCCGGCCAGGCCCTGACGGCCCAGGCAGCCCTCGGTGATCGACCCCTGGTGCTGGGAGTCGGCCTGTCGCACCGTCCGATGATCGAGGGGATGCTGGGCCTGTCGTTCGACCGGCCGGTCCGCCACCTCATCGACTACCTGGAGGTCCTCCAACCCCTTCTAGAGACCGGCTCGGTGGCCTATGCCGGCGAGGCGTTCACTGCCCATATCGACACCGGTCGACCGACCGAGCGCGCTCCGTCGGTGATGGTGGCGGCCCTCGGCGAACAGACCCTGAAGGTCGCTGGACGCCGCACTGACGGCACCATCCTCTGGATGGTCGGGCCACGCACCGTGGCCGAACACATCTGCCCGCGGATGACCGAGGCGGCCGCAGCAGCCGGTCGGGAGGCTCCCCGGATCGTGTGCAGCCTCCCGACGTGCGTCACCGACGATGCCGGGGCTGTCCGGGATGCGGCAGCGACCGTCTTCGAGATTTACGGACAGCTGCCGTCCTACCGGGCGATGCTCGACCGGGAGGGAGCCCGCCACCCCGGCGACGTCGCCATCGTCGGCACCGAGGATGAGGTAGCGGCGCAACTGGCCGGGCTGGCCGACGCCGGTGTGACCGACTTCTCGGCCCTCGAGTTCGGCACGTCGACCGACGAGTTAGTCCGGACCAGGGCGCTACTGAAGGACCTGCTCTAGGGCCCGACCGGCCCGTTCGCCCGCGGTAAGCAGGTCCGGCGTCAACCGGCACCGGATGAGACTCCACACGTCTGCGACGCTAGGGTGGAGCCAAATCTGACGGACCGTCAGAAACGCTCAGGAGCCTCCATGACGACCATCCCACGTATCATCTCGGTCGACGACCACGTGGTGGAGCCGCCCGACCTGTGGACCTCGCGCCTGCCGGCGAAGTACCAGGACCGGTGCCCCCGGGTCGAGCGCGACACGGCCGAGTTCAACTTCGAGGGCGGCGTCTTCTCGTTCGAGAAGGGGGTCGAGGGCGGGGGGATGTGCGACTGGTGGTTGTACGACGACCTCGTCTATCCCTTCCCCAAGCTGTCAGCGGCCGCCGGCTTCGACGAACTCGACGTCGTGCCGGTCACCTTCGACGACATCCTCCCGGCCAGTTGGAAGCAGAAGGAACGCCTGGTCGCCATGGACGAGAACCACGTCGACGTGTCGATCTGCTTCCCCAACGTGCTTCCCCGCTTCTGCGGTCAGGCCTTCCTTGAGAGGGACGACAAGGACCTGGCCCTGCTCTGCGTGAAGGCCTACAACGACTGGATGATCGATGAGTGGTGCGCCGGCGACGGCGCAGGCCGGCTTATCCCCTTGACCCTGATCCCCCTCTGGGACCCGGTCGCCGCGGCCGTCGAGGTCCACCGGTGCGCCGAGAAGGGCGCGTTTGCCGTGGCCTTCTCCGAGAACCCGTACCCGCTGGGCCTGCCCTCTATCCACGACAAAGACAGGTTCTGGGACCCGTTCTTCCGGGCCTGCGAGGAGACCGACACCATCGTCAACATGCACATCGGG
This sequence comes from Acidimicrobiales bacterium, assembly GCA_022452145.1. NCBI lineage: Bacteria > Bacillati > Actinomycetota > Acidimicrobiia > Acidimicrobiales > Acidimicrobiales bacterium. Next base: position 138,876 of record JAKURY010000004.1, read on the forward strand.
TCCAGCTCCAAGATGCCGTCCACCTCGCCCGACGCCCCGTTCTCGGTGTCGTCGACGATCACGTTCGCTAACGCCATGGGGTCCATGTGTGACTACATCCTGTCCGGGATGTTCGTCCGGTTCCCGAAGCTGAAGATCGCCTATGCCGAGGGCCAGGTGGGGTGGATGCCGTACGTCGTGGAACGCATGGACAAGATCTGGGCCGAACGGGGCGATGCCAGCTTTGGAATCGACCTGCCCGAACCGCCCAGCTCGTACATCCAGGGCCACATCTGGGGCTGCATCTTCGACGACGAGATCGGCCTCAGGAACCGGGACGTAATCGGCATGGACCAGATCTGCTTCGAGGTGGACTTCCCGCACGCCGACACCACCTACCCACACACCCTGGACGTGGCCACGAAGATCTGTGACGCGGCAGGCCTGGACGACGGCGAGGTCTACAAGCTCATGCGGGGCAACGCCATAGAGGCCTTCGGCCTGCAGCGCTTCGGCATCACGAGCTGACCGGGCCCTAGACGGCAGGAATACTCCTGCCAGTGGGCCCGACGCCGGTTGGAGGTGACCCCGCTACGGCCGTGTGAACGCCGGGCTGAGGGCGTCGCGGGGGATGTCCGCCTTGTCCAGCGGCGTCGCCACCTCGGCAACCGACGGTCCGATGCGGGCGACCAGCGGAGCCAGGACCTCTGCGTCGAACCGGTACACCTCGACGGCGTTGTCGGTGAAGATCCTTCGCAGGTCGGCCTCGTCCCAGTCACTGAACGACCGGCGGAGGTGCTCACGGTTGTAGGGAAACGTGCCCTCGTGGTGCGGGTAGTCGCTCCCCCACATCACCTTGTGCACGCCCACCTTCCGGATGGCCTCGGCCTCCGAGGGACTGGGGAAGCTGGCGCCGATCCAGACGTTCCGGTCGAAGAACTCGCTGGGCTTATCGGGCAGCACCAGGTCGGCCGGGAAGCCCAGCTCGCCCACCCGACCCGACGACATCTGGCGGTGGTAGCCGTCCATCCGACGCAGGTCCTCGAGTACCCAGGCGACACCCTGTTCGGTCATGACGTACTTCAGCTCGGGGAACCGGTCGAACACCCCAGACATGATCAGGTGCGAGAGGTTCCGGTGGGCGAAGAACGGCACCTCCAGGAGGTACATGAGGCTGGCCGCCGGGGCGTCGCCGTAGTTGGGGTTGCCCGAGCCACCGTGCTGGGTGACCACCAGGTCGAGGTCCCGACAGACGGCCCATAGCCGGTCGTAGACCGGGTCGTAGAGGCCGGGCATTCCCGAGTCCGGTGGCACGGCGGGCAGCATGAAGCTGCGGAAGCCCTGGTTGGCAGCCCACTGGAGGTCGATAATGGTGTCGTCCAGGTCGTTCAGGAACACCTGGGGCAGGCCGCAGCGGCGTTCCGGGAAGGCGGCGCACCAGTCGACCAGCCAGCGGTTGTGGGTGCGGATGCCCTCGAGGCGTCGCTCGTAATCGGCCCGGTCGGTGGCTGGGTAGGTGATGAGCGCCCCGGTCGGAAAGAACGGCGGCACGGTGTTCGGGAACGAGATCTCGGCCGCCACGCCTTCTGCGTCCAGGTCGCCGTTGCGCCGCTCGTCGTCCCAGTTGCGAGACCGACCGTCGTCCTGGAGGTCCCGGAACGGGTTGGTGTAGCCACCCCGCCACTCGGCGAAGGCCTCCCGGTAGCTCGGGGAGAGATACTCCTCGTAGGCCTTCATGTTCCCGCCGGCGTGGCAGTCCGACGAGATCAGCGTGTAGTTGGGCGATTCGGCGACGGTGCTCATGGCGCTCCTCGGGGTCGGTTCGATCGTAGGGGCGGGGTGACGGGCAGTCACATTTGTCTATGTAGCTTAGACAAATGTCTACTATGCTTGCAACGTGGCACGGAAGCGGGGCATCACCCATGGGGACGTGGTCGGGGTTGGGCTGGCCGTGCTCGACGACGCCGGCGTCGACTCGCTCAGCCTCGCAGCGGTGGCAGACCGGCTGGAGGTACGACCCCCGTCGCTCTACGCCCATGTCGACGGCCTCTCCGGCCTACGGCGCGACCTGGCCCACGCCGCCACCGTGGAGTTCGGCGAGGTGCTCAGGGACTCGGTGCTGGGCCGAAGCGGTGCCGACGCCGTCCGCTCGTTCGCCGAGGCCTACAGGGGCTGGGCCACCGACCTTCCCGGTCGCTATGACATGACGCTGCTGCCCATAGACGGCGATGACGCCGAACGGAGGGCGGGTGCCCGACTCGCCCTAAGCGCCGTCCAGGCGGGGATCCGGGGGTTCGGCATCGACGACGATGGTGCTGTCCGCGCAGGCCGGTCGATGCGGGCCTCCATGGACGGCTTCTGCCGCCTCGAGAACCTGGAAGCCATGGGGCGCGGCGACCACGACGCAGACTTCGCATTCCTCGTCGAGCTCCTGGTCGACGGCATCACCCAGGCCGGCCGGGACTCTCAGTAGCCGGACCTCCGGAAACAGCCC
>JAKURY010000005.1:0-39359 GCA_022452145.1 Acidimicrobiales bacterium
AGCGCGTCAGCGTCGGCGTCGTCCGAGGGGGCGCCGAAGAGGCCGCCCCCGTCGCCTTCAGGGACTTTCGGTTGATCCCCGGATCGATTCGCCATGCCCATCGGGCGCACCCTAGCGACGGCCCGTGACGGCCTCTGCGGCCACCGCCACCGGGCAGGACGCGTACCATCGATCCGTGGAACCGGTCGGGGTGGCGGCGTTCGAACGGCTGGTCGCCGAAGCCCTCGACGGTCTGCCGACCGAACTGGCCGACCTCATGGACAACGTGGTCGTGCTGACCGCCGACCGGGGTCATCCACCTGACCTGCTGGGACTCTACGACGGCATACCGCTCACCCAGCGGGAGGACTACGGAGGGTTGGCCATGCCCGACCGGATCCTCCTCTACCGCCTGTCCCTCTGTGAGGTGTGCGCCGACGTCGACGAACTCCGCCACGAGGTGGCGGTCACCGTCGTACACGAGGTCGCCCACCACTTCGGCATCGACGACGACACCCTCAACGACCTGGGCTGGGCCTGAGCAGGCCACCGGTCAGGCGTCGGAGGCCTCCCTCGCCATTGGCACGTGAGCGATGTCATCCTCGATGAACTCCTCGCCGGTCGGCAGGTAGCCGAGCGACGCGTACCAGGGCACGAGGTACGTCTGGGCGTCCAGGACGAGGCGTCCCGACGTCGTGGCGTGGACGTGGTCCAGCAGCACGCCTGCGAGGCCGTTGCCCCGGGCCTCGGTGCGGGTGGCCACCCGGCCTATGCGGTGACTGCCGTCGGGTTCGACCAGGACGCGCAGGTAGGCCGCCGGACCGCACGCACCGTCCAGCCACACGTGGCGGGTGCCCGGATCGGTGTCGCGTCCGTCCAACTCGGCGTACGGGCACTCCTGCTCGACGATGAACACGTCTATCCGCAGCCGGACCAGGTCGTGGAAGGTTCCTGGGTCGATATCCCGGAACCCCAGGTCGTGGATGGCCGTCACATCGACGGACGCTAGCCCTGTCGGGTTTGCCCGCCCGGCGCGGGCACCCGAAGATGGTGCCGTGGGAAACGCCGATCTGCCCTCGGGCATACAGCTCTGCCACGAGGCCTTCGGCGATACGGCCGACCCCGCACTGCTGCTGGTGCACGGCCTCGGCAGCCAGCTCCTCCTCTGGGAGGAGGGCTTCTGCCAGGGCCTCGCCGCCACCGGATTCCACGTCATCCGGTACGACCAGCGCGACAGCGGGCTTTCGACGGTGCTCGACGAGGGCACGGCGTACTCGTTGTCCGACATGGCCGCCGACGCCGTGGGGCTGCTGGACCACCTGGGGGAGGGCGACGCCCATGTCGTCGGGCTGTCGCTGGGCGGGATGGTTGCCCAGGTCCTGGCCGCCGAACACCCGGGCCGGTGCCGCAGCCTGGTGTCGATGGCGTCCAGCACCGGCGACCGCCGGTTCGGACGACCCACGGATACCGCCCTCGAGGCCCTGGTCGCCCCGGCCCCGGAGGACCCGGTGCTTGCCGTCGAGAAGGACCTGGCCGACCGGCGGCTGTGGGCCAGCGTCTGGCATGACGACGACCACGCCAGGGCGGTGTTCGCGGCGTACGCGGACCGGAAGGTCCAGTCGCGGTCGGCTTGGGAACGACAGGCCCGAGCCTCCTTCGAGCAGGGCTCCCGGGAGGACCTCCTCGCCACCATCGAGGTCCCGACCCTCGTGCTCCACGGCACCGCCGACACCCTCATCACGCTCGGCGGCGGCCGTCGTACCGCCGAGGTCATCCCCGGTGCTGAGCTGGTGGTGGTCGAGGGATGGGGCCACGACATGGCACCGGGGGCCTGGCCACAGCTGATCGACGCCATCTCGACCCACTGCCACCGGGTCGACGGCATCAACTGACCGGGTCTACAGAGGAGAAGCCACCATGGGAGCACTGGACGGAGTACGTGTTATCGAGTTGGCGGGGATCGGGCCCGGCCCGTTCTGCGGGATGATGCTGGCCGACATGGGGGCCGACGTGGTCCGCATCGACCGGGCCGGATCGGTACGCGGTGGCGATCCGGGGTCACCACCGGCCATGGTCAACGGTCGGGGCCGCCGCAGCATCGGGGTTGACCTCAAGTCCGACGGTGGGCGCAACCTGGTCCTGCAGCTCATCCAGGACGCCGATGTGGTCTTCGAGGGCTTCCGGCCCGGCGTGGCCGAACGCCTGGGCCTCGGTCCCGAGGACTGCCTGGCGCTCAACCCGGCCATCGTCTACGGACGGATGACCGGCTGGGGCCAGGACGGCCCCTACGCCAGCACCGCCGGCCACGACATCAACTACATCTCGTTGGCTGGGGCGCTGGCCCACATCGGTCGCCACGACAGCGGTCCGGTTCCACCCCTGAACCTGGTCGGCGACTTCGGCGGTGGTGGAATGTACCTGGCCTACGGAATCGTCTGCGCGCTGCTGTCGGCCCGGACCACCGGCGAGGGCCAGGTGGTGGACGCGGCCATGGTCGACGGAGCGGCCAGCCTCATGAGCTTCTTCTACGGCATGCTCCACACCGGCTTCACCACGGCCAACCGGGGCGAGAACATGCTCGACACTGGTGCCCACTTCTACGACGTCTACGAGTGCTCGGACGGGGAGTACATCTCCATCGGGTCCATCGAGCCGCAGTTCTACGCCGAGCTGGTTCAGAGGCTGGGGCTGGATCCCGATGACTTCGCAGCCCAGCACGACCAATCCAGGTGGCCCGAGCTGAAGGAGAAGGTCGCCGCGGTGGTGGCCACCAGGACCCGGGCCGAGTGGGACACCGTGCTGGAGGGAAGCGACGTCTGCTACGCACCCGTCCTGACGGTGGCCGAGGCCATCGAGCACCCCCACAACGTGGCCAGGGGAACCTTCGTGGAAGTGGGTGGAATAGTCCAGCCAGGTCCTGCTCCCCGCCTCAGTGGGACCCCCGGCGACATTCGCCGACCGCCTCCCCACGAGGGCCAGCACACCGACGAGATCCTGGCCGAGGCCGGCCTGGGGGACGAGGAGATCGCCGCACTCCGGGATGCCGGCGCCGTGGCCTGACGATGGCCACCGTCGTGTTCCTCCACGCCCATCCCGACGACGAGGCGCTGGCCACCGGCGGCACCATGGCCCGGATGGCCGACGATGGCCACCGGGTCGTCCTCGTAGTGGCCACCCGCGGCGAGGAGGGTGAGCCGGTCCCGGGCGTGTTGGCCGACGGCGAGGACCTGGCCGACCGGCGGACGGCGGAGGTCCATGCGGCGGCCGGGATCCTGGGCGTCCACCGGGTGGACTTCCTGGGCTACCGGGACAGCGGGATGGCCGATGATCCGGCCAACCACCATCCGGACTGCTTCTGGCGGGCCGACGTGGTCCTCGCCGCGGAACGCCTCGAGGACCTGTTGGTGGACGAGGAGCCCGACCTCCTGGTGGTCTACGACCCGTTCGGCGGCTACGGGCACCCCGACCACATCCAGGTCCACCGGGTCGGGCGGCGGTGGGCGTCCGACGTCGGCGGCGTCCGGGTGCGCTGGGTGACGATGAACCGGGACGCCATTCGGGTGTCCATCGACCGGGCTGCCGACGACCTGGCGGCCGGCGGAGTCGAGTGGGCGGACGCCGAGATGCTAGAGGTGCGGCGCCAGCGCACCCAGACCGCCTCGTTCGGCATGCCGGACGACGAGATCACCCACGCCGTGGACGTCTCGACGGTCATCGGCCGCAAGCGAGAGGCCATCCGGGCCCACGCCAGCCAGGTGGCCACCGACTCGTTCTTCCTGGCCATGCCTGACGAGGCGTTCGCAGCCACCTTCGGTACCGAGTGGTTTGTGGATCCCGGCCGTCCCAGGTTCGGGCAGGCGCAGTGCACCGATCTGCTGCTGGCATGATGTCGCGATGACCACCGTGGCGCTCGTCGTCGGTTCCCTACGCGGCCTCCACGAGGGGATGGCATGGGTGATGGTGGTCGGCAACGGGATGGCCGGCGCCTGGGCGTTGGCCGCCCACCGGGTCGGGGCGATGCGGGGCCGGGCACTGTGGTGGTTCACCGCCCTGGTGCAGGTGGCCATCGCCGTCCAGGTCACCATGGGCGTCGGCATGGTGGCTGGCCAGGGGATCGATCCGCCGCAGTTCCACCTCTTCTACGGCTTCGTGGCCCTCATCACCGTGGGCATCGTCTACAGCTACCGGCAGAGCCTGAGGCCGCATCGCCACCTGCTCTACGGCTTCGCCGGCCTCTTCCTGATGGGCCTGGGCATCCGGGCCATGCTCGTCATCGCCTGAGGGGCTGCCCGGGGCCTACGAGGCGTCGTCGAGACGCCGCCGCAGGTCGTCCAACTCGGCGTCCAGCCGCTTGGGCAACCGATCGCCGATCATGGAGTAGTGCTCGTTGATGAGCGCCACCTCGTGGCCCCATGAGGAGGGGTCCACGCTCAGGAGGTGGGCCATGGTTTCGTTGTCCACGTCCAGGCCGGTGCGGTCTATGGCGTCGATGGTCGGGACCAGCCCTATCGGGGTGTCGGTCGCCGAACCGGTACCGGCCACCCGGTCGACCACCCACTCGAGAACCCGTATGTTCTCACCGAAGCCCGGCCACATGAAGCGGCCCCCTGCGTCCTTCCGGAACCAGTTCACCCAGAAGAGCTTCGGGAGGCGGGCGGCCTCGGCACGGTCGCCGATCGACAACCAGTGCGAGAAGTAGTCGCCCACGTTGTAGCCGATGAACGGAAGCATGGCGAAGGGGTCGAAGCGAACCTGTCCGATGGCACCGGCGGCGGCTGCCGTCTTCTCCGAGCTCATGATCGAGCCGAGGAACACCCCGTGGTCCCAGTCCCTGGCCTCGGTCACCAGCGGCACGTTGGTTGCACGCCGACCCCCGAACAGGATCGCCGAGATCGGGACGCCGGCCGGATCCTGCCACTCCGGCGCGATTGACGGGCACTGCGCTGCGGGTGTGGTGAACCGGGCATTGGGATGGGCGGCCGGGGTCTCGCTTTCAGGAGTCCACGCCTTGCCGCGCCAGTCGGTGAGCCTCTCCGGGGGCTCTTCGGTCATGCCCTCCCACCAGACGTCTCCGTCCGCCGTCAGGGCCACGTTGGTGAACACGGAGTTGCCCCACATGGTCTGCATGGCGTTGGCGTTGGTGGGCTCCGAAGTACCGGGGGCGACGCCGAAGAACCCGGCCTCCGGGTTGATGGCGTAGAGGCGGCCGTCCTCGCCGAACTTCATCCAGGCGATGTCGTCGCCGATCGTCTCCACCTTCCACCCGGGAAGCGTCGGGACCAGCATGGCCATGTTGGTCTTGCCGCACGCCGACGGGAAGGCGGCAGCCACGTAGGTCTTCCCGCCCTCCGGGGAGGTCAGACCGAGGATGAGCATGTGCTCGGCCAGCCAGCCGTCCTCGCGGGCCATCGTAGAGGCGATCCGCAGGGCGAAGCACTTCTTCCCGAGCAGGGCGTTGCCGCCGTAGCCCGATCCGTACGACCAGATCTCGCGGGTCTCCGGAAAGTGGGAGATGTACTTGTTGTCGGCGTCGCACGGCCACGCCACGTCGGCCTCGCCCACCTCCAGGGGTGCGCCCACCGAGTGCACGCACGGTACGAAGTCGTCGTCGCCCAGCACATCGAGGGCGGCGCTCCCCATCCGGGTCATGATCCGCATGCTGACCGCCACGTAGGCCGAGTCGGTCAGCTGCACGCCTGTGTGGGCTAGGGGCGAACCCAGCGGACCCATCGAGAACGGCACCACGTACATGGTCCGTCCGAGCATGGAGCCCCGGTAGAGCTCCATCATCTCGGCCTTGAGGGTGGGCGGATCCCGCCAGTTGTTGGTGGGGCCGGCGTCGACCGGGTTGGTGGTGGCGATGTAGGTGCGGTCCTCGACCCGGGCGACGTCACCCGGATCGGACAGGGCCAGGTAGCTGTTGGGCCGCAACCCGTCGTTCAGGCGCTGGAACGTGCCGGCCTCGACCAGCTCGGCGGCCAGGCGGCCGTACTCGTCGGACGAGCCGTCACACCAGTGAACGGTGTCCGGTGCCATGACCGCAGCCCATTCCTCGACCCAGTCGAGGAGCCTGCGGTTGGTCGTGGGTTCGTCGTGTATCGCCATCGCCGCCCATTGGTATAGGCCGTGGTGTGACGATGCCACACGGGGGAGGTGTGACAGTGGTCAATCGGCCTCGACGCCCGACCGGGCCGGTCGACGGCCGGCAGGACTCAGGTCAGTTCCGGGGTGCCCATGTCGACCTCGGAGCCCAGCGACAGTGATGTGGCCCGCTGGTCGGCGTCCAGGACGAACAGGACCCGCTGCCCCTGGCGGAGCATGCGGAACACCGAGCCGTCGAGCGCGCCGTCGGCGAGGTCGAACTCGGCGAAGTCGGTCTCCCGTATGACGATGCCGTCACCGGTTCCCGGGTCGTAGGACTTGATGACGCCCTGCACGCTGGCTCCCCCTGATCCGGTCGATCAGTGGCTGGCCTTGACGACCTTGCCGGCCTTGATGCAGCCGGTGCAGACGTTGATGCGCCTCGTGGACCTGCCGACGACGGCCCGTACCCGCTGGATGTTGGGGTTCCAGCGGCGGTTGGTCCGCCGATGGGAGTGGCTCAGCGACTTGCCGAACCAGGGCTTCTTGCCGCAGATCTCACAGACGGACGCCATCACACACCTCGATCGCCTCGACCGGTCGGGCCATCCGGTCCGGTCCTTGAACGCCGCAAGGCTACGGCGGTAGACGAGGGGTCTCCAACCACCGGGGGGTAGTGCGGCGCGCGTCAATCCGTTCGCCGGGCGTGTCATGCGGCGCGCGTAACGCCGTTGGCCGGACGATTAGGAGAGGCTCCGCCGGGTGGTGGCTACGCTCGTGGCCCGTGACCGCCACCTCTCTGGACGCCGGGGCACTGCGCGCCCTGATGGGCACCTTCCGGGATGCGCTGACCATGCACCGCGAGGTGCTCAACCTCCTCAACGTCTATCCGGTGCCCGACGGGGACACTGGGTCGAACATGGTCATGACCGCCGACTCGGTAGTGGCCGAACTGGACGGCCTGGACGACGGCACGGCGGCGGAGATGGCCCAGGTGACGGTGGCCATCTCGCACGGTTCGCTGATGGGTGCCCGCGGCAACTCTGGGGTCATCCTCTCCCAGGTCCTGCGCGGCCTCTCCGGGGTGTTCGCCGATGCGGGGGCGGTCGACGGACGGGTCCTCGCCGACGGTCTCGCCGCAGCGTCGACCGCTGCCTACGCCGCCGTCATGAGGCCGGTGGAGGGCACCATCCTCACCGTGGTACGCGAATCGGCCGTCGCCGCCGTCGCCGCCGCCGATTCCGGTGGCGACCTGCTGGTCGTGGCCGAATCGGCCCGGGCGGTCGGGGGCGAGAGCCTGGCCCGCACCCCGGACCTGCTACCCGTGCTGGCCGACGCAGGCGTTGTCGACGCAGGAGGGAGTGGCTTCCTGCTGCTCCTGGATGCCGTGCTCACGGCCGTCGACGGACGCCCCCTGCCGGACCCCCCGGAGCTGGTGACCCCGGTCGGTGCGGCCCGGCCCGACGACCACGGAACCGATCGGCCGGAAGGGACCCGGTACGAGGTCATGTTCTTCCTCGACGCCCCCGATGGGGCGGTCGAGGGCTTCAGGGAGGCCTGGGCGGCGCTGGGCGACTCCATCGTCGTGGTGGGCGGGGACGGTGTCTGGAACTGCCACGTCCACACGGATGACATCGGCGGAGCCGTCGAGGCCGGCATCAGGGTCGGCCGACCCCACCGGATCCGGGTCACCGACCTCTTCGAGGAGGTGGAGGAGCAGGCCTGGGTCCGCGACCAGATCTCCGCTGACGCCGAGGACGTGGGCGACCCGGTGCCGTGCGCCGTGGTGGCGGTGGCCAACGGTGCTGGGATCCGCGACATCTTCCACTCCCTCGGGGTGCACAGGGTGGTGGCCGGCGGACAGTCCATGAACCCGTCCACCGCCGATCTGCTGGCCGCCGTCGAGGCGGTGCCGGCCGACGAGGTGGTGATCCTGCCCAACAACGGCAACATCATCGCGGCGGCCACCCAGGTCGACGCCCAGACGTCCAAGACGGTCCGGGTGGTGCCCACCCGGGGTATCACCGAGGGGTTCGCCTCGCTGCTGGAGTACGACCCACGGGGAACGGCCGAGGACAACCTGGCTGGCATGGCCGACGCCGCCGACGGCGTGGTGGCTGGCGAGGTCACGGTCGCCGTCCGTGACTCCGGCAGCGACGTCGGCGACATCGTCGAGGGTGACCACCTCGGCCTCAGTGGAGGCAGGGTGCGGGTGGTCGCCGGATCGGCGTTCGACGCCACCACCGGGCTCCTGGCCGACCTGGTCGACGACTCGCACGAGATCGTCACGGTGATCGCCGGTGCCGACGCCGTCGAGGCCACCACGGCGGCCATCGTCTCGTGGCTGGAGGCCGAGCATCCGGGCATAGAGGTCGAGGTCCACGAGGGGGGCCAGCCCCTCTACCCGTACTTCCTAGGCGTGGAGTAGCACCGGCTGGACATGCCGGAGTAGAGCGTCGACCCGGCGGCCCTCCGGGGGGGTACCTTCGACCGGTGGCCGACAGCGGCATCACCCTCAGGGAACTCGACTCACGACCGGTGACCGACCTGAACGGGGTCGGGGAGGCTCGGGCCAGGGCCCTGGCCGCCGTCGAGGTGCACTCGGTGCTCGACCTGCTCGGCTTCTATCCCCGCAGGTACCTGGACCGGAGCAGGGAAGCCACCATCGGCGGGCTGTCGGCGGGCGACGAGGGCATGGTCCTCGTCCGCGTCGCAAGGGTCTCGTCCCGTCGGACCCGGAACCGGCGCTCGCTGGTCGAGGCCCGGGTGTGCGACGACACCGGGGAACTACGCCTGACCTTCTTCAACCAGCCCTGGCGCGAAAAGCAGCTCAGGGAGGGCATGCAGGCCGTCGTGTTCGGAAAGGCCGACAGCTATCAGGGCAACCTCCAGATGACGAACCCGGTGGTCGACTTGGTCGGCGACCGGACCGGCCGGATCGTCGCCATCTATCCCCAGTCCGAGACGGCTGGCCTACAGAGCTGGGATGTCGACGGCATCGTGGCCGAGGCGCTGCGCCGGATCATGAAGGTGCGGGGGCTGTCCGATCCCTTGCCCGATCCGGTTCGGCAGCGCTACGGGTTGGTGGGACGGTCCGACGCCTTCCGGTCCATCCACCGACCCGAGTCGCTACACGAGATGGGCGAGGCTCGCCGCCGCCTCGTGTTCGACGAGCTCTTCCGGATCCAGCTGGCCCTCGTGCAGCGCAAGGTGGACCTGGAGCGCACCGCGGTGGGGATCGCCCACGACGTTGGCGTGACGTCGCTGCTGGACGCCTTCCGGGCCCGACTGGGATTCCCGCTGACGGCCGCCCAGGAGCGGGTCATGGACGAGATCCTGGCTGACCTGGCCCGGCCGGCGCCGATGCACCGGCTCCTGCAGGGCGACGTCGGATCCGGCAAGACCGTGGTGGCCGTGTCGGCCCTGCTGGCCGCCGTGCAGGGAGGACACCAGGGGGCCCTGATGGTTCCCACCGAGGTCCTGGCCGAGCAGCACCACGTCACCGTCGCCGACCTGCTCGACGGGCTCACCGTGCCGGATCCGGCGACCCTGCTCGGCCACCGCCCGCTGAAGGTCGACATCCTGACCAACAGGACGACGGCCGCCGATCGACGGCGGATCGGCGCCGAGCTGCTGGCCGGAGGCGTAGACGTGCTCATCGGCACCCACGCCCTCATCCAGGAGGGCGTTGTGTTCGGTTCCCTCGGGGTGGTGGTCATCGACGAGCAGCACCGGTTCGGTGTCGAGCAGCGTGCCGCCCTCCGGGAGAAGAACCGTGACGGAACGGTCCCCGACGTGCTGGTCATGACGGCCACGCCGATCCCCCGGACGGCCGCCATGACCGTCTACGGCGACCTGGACGTGTCGGTCCTGGATGAGCTCCCACCGGGTCGGACACCGATCTCCACCACCTGGCACGCCGACGAGGCCGACGTCTGGCCGGTGGTCCGCTCCGAGGTGGCGGCCGGCCGGCAGGCCTACGTGGTCTGCCCGCTCATAGACGAGTCTGTGACGCTCGAGGTGCGTTCCGCCGAGGAGACGTTCGCGGCGCTGTCCGCCGGTGATCTGGCCGACCTGCGGGTGGGGTTGCTGCATGGCAGGGTGGGCCGTGTCGAGAGGGAGGAGACCATGCGGCTCTTCCGGTCCGGGCACCTGGACGTGCTGGTGGCCACAACGGTCATCGAGGTGGGTGTCGACGTCCCGAACGCCACGGCGATGGTGATCCTGGACGCCGCCCGGTTCGGCATCGCCCAGCTCCACCAACTGCGCGGGAGGGTGGGTCGGGGCGACCGGGCCAGCCGGTGCCTCCTGGTCGGCGAGGCGCCGACCCCCGACGCCGAGGAGCGCCTCCGGGCCCTGGTCCGGACCACCGACGGCTTCGAGCTGGCCGAGGTCGACCTCGATCTGCGGGGCGAGGGCACGATCATGGGGGAGCGCCAGAAGGGGCGCAACGACCTCCGCCTTGCGTCACTGCGTCGGGACCGCGAGTGGGTCGAGGCCGCCCGCGCCGAGGCGTTGCGCATGGTCGGCAACGGGGACGGCCTGTCGGACCACCCCGAGTTGGCCGACGAGGTGGCGCTGTTCATGGCCGACGACGAGTCGGACTTCCTCCTGAAGTCGTGATGGCCGCCGTGGTCGGGCTAGGCATTGTGGCCATGACGGAGGTTCGGTCGGCCGAGGATCACGACCTTCCGGAGGTGGTCGCCACCCTGGCCGAGGCGTTCCTCGAGGATCCGGTCCTGGCCTTCCTGTTCGGGGATCCGGCGCGTCGCCCCTCGCTGCTCGCCGCCTTCTTCGCCAACCGCCTGGCAGGTGGCCGGGGGATCGACGAGTTGGTCGTTCCGGCCGGCGCCGATGGTGTTCGGGCGTGCGCCGCGGTCTGGGTGCCGCCTACGGGGCCCGATGGACCGTGGCCCGACTTCGCTGCCGTGGGCGCCGCCAACCTTGCCCTGCTGGGCGAGGACTGGATGGTCGAACGCCTGGCGGCGCTGGCGCCGATGATGGAGGCCCACCCGGCGACACCCCACTGGTACCTGGCCTTCGTGGGTACCCGGTCGGTGGCCCGGGGTCGGGGCCTTGCCACGGCATGCATATCCGCGGTGACGCAGCGGTGCGATGCCTCCGGCGATGGGGCCTACCTGGAGTCGAGCGACCCGGCCAACGTGCCGCTGTACGAACGCCACGGGTTCCGGGTTACCGCCGAGGTGGCCATTCGGGGCGGCCCCACGGTGCCCCTCATGTGGCGGGATCCCCGGTGAGGGTGGCCGGTCAGGTGCCCGCCTATGGCGTGTCGCCGCGGCCGTCGTCGTCCTCGTCGGGCATCACGATGTCCCAACGGTCCACGCAGTCGGCGCACCGGTAGGCCACCGGGTCGCCGGGCTGGAACTCGGTCTCGGGGTGGGCCAGGAGGTGGCAGGTCCCGCCGCAGTCGACGCACACGATGGTCTCCGGGGCCCGCACCCCGGCGACCGTAGTTCGCCGGAGGCCGGGGGCCTCCATACTGGGACGATGCGAGTCGTCGCCGGAACCGCCCGTGGTCGTCGCCTGGCATCTCCCGCGGGGAGCGGCATCCGACCGACCAGCGATCGGGTCAGGGAGTCGCTGTTCAATGCCCTGCAGAGTCGCGGGGCGGTGGTGGACGCCACCGTCCTGGACCTGTTCGCGGGAACGGGCGCGCTCGGCATCGAGGCGCTCTCGCGCGGCGCCCACCATGCGACGTTCGTGGACCTGTCGCCTGCGGCGACGGCGCTGGTGTCCGAGAACCTGGCGGCCTGCGGCCTGGTCGGGAGGGCCGACGTGGTCCGCGCCGACGGGTCGACGTGGCTGGCGGCCTCCACCGGAAGGTGGGGCCTGGTCCTCCTCGACCCGCCGTACTCCTTCGACGGCTGGGCGGACCTGCTGGCGAACCTGGTCGGTCGGGTCGACGGTCCTGTGGTGGTCGAGTCGGACCGGGAGGTTGAGCCGGGACCGGGCTGGCATGTCGAATCGTGTCGGTGGTACGGGAGTACCGTGGTGATGCTGCTCCTGACCGGGGCCGAGGCGGCCTGAGCCGTCGACCGACCGACCACCGACCGAGAGGCGACGAGGACGTGACACGTGTCCTGTATCCGGGATCCTTCGATCCGGTGCACAACGGCCACGTCGAGATGGTCGAGACGGCCGCAGGGCTGTTCGAAGAGGTGGTGGTGGCAGCCCTCATCAACCCGTCGAAGGGTGACAGCCTGTTCAACCTCGACGAGAGGATGGCGATGCTCGACGAGTGCTTCGCCCCCCTCGCCAATGTCCGGACCACCATGTTCGACGGCCTGGTGGTCGACCTTGCAGCCGAGGTCGACGCAGACTTCATCATCAAGGGCCTGCGGGCCGTGTCCGACTTCGAGAGCGAGCTCCAGATGGCACAGATGAACGCCGCCATATCCGGGGTACAGACGCTCTTCTTGCCCACGGCCACCCGTCGGTCGTTCCTGGCCTCCCGCCTGATCCGCGAGGTGGCCCGCCTGGGCGGTGACGTCAGCCAGATGGTGCCGGTTCCGGCCCGGTCCCGTCTCGAGAACCGGTTCCCCGAGTGACCGACCCCACCCAGCACCCACCGTCCCTCCCGACAGTGGAGACGGTTCAGGCGGCAGGGGGCACCCCCGTGCCTGCCACGACGGATCCGTACCGGCCGCCGCAGATCGAGACGATCCTCCGCCAGCTCCGGGAGGTGGTGCTGAACGCCCGACCGATGCCGCTGTCGGCCTCGTCGATGCTCAACAAGGAGGAACTCCTCGGCCTGATAGACGAGGCCAACGTCAGGCTTCCCGAGGAACTCCGGGCGGCCCGCTGGCTGCTCAAGGAACGCGAGGAGTTCCTAGCCAAGGTGCGACGCGAGGGCGATGAGATCCTGGAGTTGGCCCGGTCGCGGGCCGAGCGACTCGTCCAGCGGACCGAGGTGGTGCGAACCGCCGAGCAGCGGGCCCGGCACCTGGTCGAGACGGCTCGTGAGGAGACCCGCAGGATGCGGCGGGAGACCGAGGACTACTGCGACCAGAAGTTGGGGAGCTTCGAATCACTGCTCGGCAGTACCCGGGATGCGATCGCCCAGGGACGGCGCCGGCTCCAGGAGACGGTGCTGGACCGGGATCGGGAGCGCCGGGCCACCGACGCGGCCGATGCGGCCCGGGAGGCCTCCACGGGTCGACCGGGTGGAACCTTCTTCGACCAGGACGCTGAGACCGGAGAGCCGTGATCCCGGCGGGTCCCACCCGTCGTCATCGCCGGCCGTAGCAAACCATGACCGACGTCCTGCGGATCCCGCTGGCCGTGCTGAGACGACGGGCCGATCCCCGCCGTATAGACGGGACCGTGGTACTCGACGACCTCCGGGTGGGAGCGGTGTCGATCTTGGACGGCCGGGTCGCCATCCGGCTGGAGGCCGAGGCCAGGGGTCGCGAGGTGGTGGTGACCGGCGAGCTGGCGGCCGACTGGGCGGCCGAGTGCCGACGCTGCCTGGAGCCGGTGGACGGTCGGTTGGACCTCCGGGTTCACGAGGTGATGGCGCCAGCGGTCGCTGTAGACGGCGGGACCACGGACGGTGACGGGTCCGACGTCTATCCGCTGGACGCAGACGTGGCCGACCTCGAGCCTGTGGTGCGCGACGCACTCCTGCTCGCCCTTCCGATCTCGCCACTTTGCGGTGAGGGCTGCGCCGGTCCGGACCCGGATCGCTTCCCGGCAGTCGGGGGTTCCCGGGTTTCAGCCGACGAGCCCGCCGGGGATCCCCGCTGGGCGGCCCTCGACGTGCTCAGGAAGGACGATCCGGTCGACGGGTAGTGCCTTTCGGTCGGTGGGCCACGTGTTACGACGGCGCCGGTTCCGGGTGGGTCCCGCTAGCCTCGTCGGGTCGCCCGGACCGGGTTCCACGGTCAGGGCGCCCATCTCCGCCCTGCCGACCGCCTCCGAGGAACAAACGATGGCCGTCCCAAAGAAGAAGACCTCCAAGGCCAAGGGCCGCAGCCGCCGGGCATCCGCATGGACCCTCGGCCGCGCCGCCCGGAGTGCCTGCGATCGTTGTGGCGCCACCAAGCGCCCGCACCGCATCTGCGGGAACTGCGGCTGGTACGCCGGCCGCCAGGCCGTCGACGTCGACTGACGACCACCGCCTGACCATGCTGCCCATAGCGGTCGACGCCATGGGCGGCGACCATGCACCTGGCGAGATCGTCGCCGGTGCCCGCCGGGCCCATGAGGAGCACGGCATTCCGGTGCTCCTCGTCGGCCGGCCCGAGGACCTCACCGACGTTGGCGAGATGGAGGTCCTCGAGGCCTCCGAGGTGATCGCCATGGACGCAGAGCCGGGCTCGAGCGTGCGTCGGATGAAGGACTCCTCGCTGGTCCGGGCCGCCGAGGCGGTCCGCGACGGTCGGGCCTCGGCCATGGTGAGTGCCGGCAATACCGGGGCGACGATGGCAAGCGCCCTGTTGCGTATGGGGCGCATCCCGGGTGTTGCCCGTCCGGCGATTGCCACCCTGATCCCGACGCCGGGTTCCACGCCCACGGTCCTGCTGGACTCCGGAGCTAACGCCGAGTGCAGTCCGGAATGGCTGGTCCAGTTCGGCCAGATGGGAGCCGTGTTTGCCCGCGACCGGTTGGGAATCGAGCGGCCACGCGTGGCCCTCCTGTCGATCGGCGAGGAGCCCGGCAAGGGCAGCCCGCTCGTCAAGGAGGCCTACACCGCTCTGTCCGGGGCCGAGTTCGTCGGAGCTGAGTTCATCGGTAACGTCGAGGGCCACGACCTGCTCACCGACGCCGTGGACGTGATCGTGACCGACGGCTTCACCGGCAACGTGGCGCTGAAGACCGCCGAGGGGGCGCTGAAGGCGCTCCTGACGGCGTTGTTGACCGCCATGGCCGGCCGGCCGGAGGCGCTGGCGGCAGCAGACGTGCTGGCCCCCGAGCTCGACGCCCTCTACCGGGAGTTCCATCCCGACGCGTACGGCGGGGCGATGCTCCTGGGCGTCAAGGGCGTATGCATCATCAGCCACGGCTCCACCGGCGCCGTTGCGATGGCGAACGCCATCGGAGTGGGCGCCGAGATGGTGCGGGCAGACGTGGTCGGACACCTCACCGAGGCCGTGGCAGCCAGGACCTGATCCACCGGCCGTTCAGCCCCTTACATCCCCTTTGGACGAGGATCCGACCCGGAGGCCGTGGCCGGTAGGATGGTCCACCGGTCAGGGTGCCGGGCGGTCGTCCCAGACGGTCGGTCGAGCGCCACTTCCCGAACGCCGAGGAGCCGACGTGCCTGCAGAAACCCATGTCGAGGGTGCCCCGACCGGGCGCCAGGAGGTCCTGGAGATCGTCCAGGACCGCCTAGCCGACATCCTGGAGATCGAGCCGTCCGACGTCGGAGAGGGCGACTCCTTCGCCGACGACCTGAACGCCGACTCGCTTGCCCTGATCGAGCTGGTGGAGGCCCTCGAGGAGGAGTTCAGCGAACGATCCGCCGGCTTCCGGATCGATGACGACGACCTCGAGGACCTCAAGACGGTCCGCGACGCCGTTGACTATGTCGTCTCTCGCCTCGGCTGAGCCACGGTCCGTCGACCTGGCCGAGTTGGAGGCGGGCCTCGGCCACAGGTTCGGAGACCGTGAGCTGCTCGAGGGGGCGCTGACCCACCGGTCGTGGTGTGCCGAGCACGGCGGCACCTCCAACGAACGGCTGGAGTTCCTCGGCGACGCCGTGCTGGGCATGGCGATCGCCCATCGGATCTATCGGGTCCACCCGGACCTGCCAGAGGGCCACCTGGCCATGATCCGTGCCGCCGTGGTGAGCTCCGCAGCGCTCGCCGAGGTGGCCCGCGGCATCGGGCTGGGCGATGTCGTCCGCCTCGGACGCGGGGAGTCCGCGACCGGCGGGAGCGACAAGGAGTCCATCCTGGCCGACGCCCTAGAGGCGGTCATCGGAGCGGTCCACCTGGACGGTGGTCCGGCGGCTGTCGATGCGCTCGTGGGACGGGTCTTCGGCGATCGTCTGATCCGCGCCGCCGTCGATCCCGGCATCCAAGACTTCAAGACCCGCCTCCAGGAACTGGCTGCACGGGAGTCCCTTCCCAGCCCGCGCTACGTGCTGACCGACGAGGGTCCGGACCACGACAAGCGGTTCCACGCGGTGGTCGAGGTGGCCGGCTGGTCCCACGGTCCGGCCACGGGAACCTCCAGGAAGCGCGCCGAGCAGGCCGCGGCCCACCTGGCCTGGGAAGCGATCAGTGAGGCATCACCGACCACGACGAACATGGAAGCAACGTGACCATCGATCTGGAACTGCCCGAGGTGGAGACCATCCGCCACGCCCTCGACCGGGAGATAGCCGACCGCAAGGTGAAGAAGGTCGAGTTGGCCTCCATGGCCACGCTCAGTCGCTACCGGAACCGCAAGTCGTTCGCCGCCCAGGTGGAGGGTCGCAAGCTGGGCCCGGTCCGGCGCATCGGCCTGACCCTGGTCACCAAGCTCGACGGCGAGGACCTGCTGGTCATACGACCGGGCGCCGGATCGTGGATCCGGCGACACGCCGCCAGGGATGCGGTGGCCCCGGGTACAGAGGTCACGATCACGTTCACCATCGGGGGCCAGGTTCGCCTGGTCGACCCGGACGGCACCTCGGACCTCTGCGTGGTGGGCGCCGACGAGTTGTTGGACGAGTTTCCGGACCTCGCCGCGCCGGGGATCGACCCGGCCGGCGAGATGGTCCCCTGGACCACCTTCGCTGGTCAGGTACTGGGCCGGGAGATGCCGCTGAAGGACCTTCTCTGCGACAAATCGCTGGTGGTGGGAGTGGGGGAGGTTTACTCGGACGAGATCCTTTTCCACGCCGGCCTGCGCCACGACCGCCTCAGCAACAGCCTGTCCACCCAGGAGATCCGGCGGCTGCACGGAGCGCTGATCTCGGTGATAAACGACGCCGTGAAGTACCGGGGCACCGATCTGGAGGACCGGCCCTTCGTCGACGTGTACGGCGAGCCCGGCACCTACGGAGAGCACCTAGCCGTCTACGGCCGGGCTGGTGCCCTCAGCGAGCGCAACCGGACGCCGATCCAGCGGGTCAGGTACAAGGGTCGCTGGACCTACTTCTGCGAGACCCAGGTCTGACCAGCGCCGGATGACGGGCGCGCGACCGCGCCCCCTGTACGCGCCTAGGGTGGCGCACATGGTGAATGACACCCGTGTAATTCGGGGCTCGTTGACGCGTGAGCCGACGTGTTCCTGAAGCGGCTGTCCATCAAGGGCTTCAAGTCGTTCGCGGACACTGCGACGCTGGAGATGGAGCCCGGGGTCACCGTTCTGGTGGGTCCAAACGGAAGCGGCAAGTCCAACGTCGTCGATGCCATCGCGTGGGTGCTCGGCGCCCAGGCTCCGAGCTCCGTGCGGTCCCAGAAGATGGACGACGTCATCTTCGCCGGCACCGCCACGCGGGCCGCCCTGGGTCGGGCGGAGGTCTCCCTGACCATCGACAACTCGTCTGGACTGCTGCCGGTCGAGTTCGGCGAGGTGACTATCGCCCGCACGCTGTTCCGGAGTGGGGACAGCGAGTACTCGATGAACGGCGCACCCTGTCGGCTGCTGGACATCCAGGAGGTGCTCTCCGACGTCGGTGTCGGTCGCCAGCAGCACGTCATCATCTCCCAGGGCCAGATCGACGCCGTCCTGAACGCCCGCCCCGAGGAACGGCGGATGATCATCGAGGACGCCGCCGGAATCCTGAAGTACCGGCGTCGCAAGGAGAAGGCCCAGCGACGCCTGCGGTCCACCGAGGCCAACCTGGACCGGTTGTCGGACCTCCTGCGCGAGGTGCGCCGACAGGTCCGACCCCTGGAGCGACAGGCCGACGCGGCTCGTCGCCACGGTGACCTGGTCGACGAGCTCACCGCGCTGCGGCTGCACCGGGCGGGAAGGGAGTTGACCGCCCTGAGGACGAAGGCCCGTGACGAGGCCGGGCGGCGAACCGTCCTGAGCGCCGACCAGTCCACCCACACGGCTGCCCTGGCCCGCTTCGATACCGAGGTGACGGCGGCAGAGGCCGAGCTGGCGACCCGGGGGGGTGACGACCTGGGCGACAGGTTGGTCCGCCTGGAGGCCCTAAGGGAGCGGAGTCGTGGTCTGCGGGCGGTGCTCGTCGAGCGGCTCAGGGGGATCGAGCGCGAGCGTTCGACGTTGGTCTCCCAGCAGGTGGTCGTGGGCCTCGAGGCCGAGCTGGAACGCTCCGAGTTGAAGTCCGAGGAACTGGACGCTGAGGCGGAGCGCCTCGCCCCGGAGGCGGAGCGTCTCGCCCTGGCCCAGACGGAGCTGGCGGCCGATAGGGCCTCGTTCGAGATGGCCTGGTCGGAGGGCGTCCTTCCCCTCGGCGGGTACGCCGCGGAGTCCCGGGGCGAGTTGGGGGTGCTGCGGGCCGCCGTGGCACAGGCGGGCGGCGAACGGGACCGCCTGACCGTCCGGCTGGATGGGATCGACACCGCGTTGGCCCGACTCGACGAGGAGGCCGACAGCCTGAGGGCGGACCTGTCGGTGGGCGAGTCGGCGGAGGAGCCGCTGGTGGCCGACATGGCTGCGGCCGAGGCACGCGCCCACGAGGCGGCCATCGGACGGAACGCCGCCTGGGAGCGGGTGGTGGCCGCCGAGGCCGAGGCCCGGACGGACGGTGCCCGGGTGGATGCGCTGGTCCTGGCCCTGGACGAGGCCCGGTCGAGGGCCGGTACCGAGCACCTGGCGGGCATCGACGGCGTGCTGGGCACGCTGTTGGACCTGGTCGAGGTGGAGGAGGGCTTCGAGGCGGCATTCGAGGCTGCCGCGGGATCGGCCCTGGACGCGGTCGTGGTCAGCGGCCCGGACCACGCCAGGGAGGCCCTGGCGGCACTGCGTGACGGGCGGCTGTCAGCGGCGGTCCTGGCCCTGGACGTCGGATCCACCGATCGGACGGCGCCGGGATTCGGATTACCGGTCCGGCCGCGGGTGCGGGCCCTCAGCCCGGGCGTCGACGGTCTGCTGGACCGCCTGCTCGGCCACGTGGTGATGGTTGACGGCGACCTCGGATCCGTCGTCGATCTGGCTCTGCGCCATCCGGAGGATGTCATGGTCACCCCGGCCGGGGATCGGTTCGCTCCGTCGGGCTGGCGGATCGGTGGTGACGGCCGGGGGGCGACCGGAGCGGCGCTGGCTGACGCAGAGCGCCGGATGGCCTTAGCCGAGGTGGAGCATGCCGATGCCACACGGGCGCTGGACCTCGCCGAACGGGCGACCGGTGATGCAGACGACGAGGTGGCCCGTCGCAACCGCGAGCTGGACGAGCACGATGCCCGGTTCACGGCGTCGGCCGAGGCCCTCCAGCGCCTTCAGGTGGAGCGCCGGGACCTCTCCAACGAGGCCGGGTCCCTGCGGACGCGCCTGGGAGAGCTGGAACAGCGCCTGGAGGACGAGAACCGTCGGGTCGCCGACCTCGACGAGCGCCTTCCCGACCTGGAGGCCGCCGAGGAGGCGTCGATACAGGAGGCCCGGCGCATGAACGCCGCCCGGACCGCCCTGGAGGAACGGGCGGCCGACCTGGGTGCCCGCCGGACCGGCCACGACGTCCAGGCAGCAGAGGTGACCGGCCGGCAGGCCGTCGTCCGGGCCCGCGTCATCGAGCTGCGGAGCCGGCTGGGCCAGCTCACGGACGAGCGGGAGGTGGCCGCCTCCCTGCGCGACGACCTGTTCGGACGCGAGACGGCCAGCCGTCGTCTGATGGGGGAGTTGGACGGCCGGATGGCCGTGGTCGACATCCGGCTGGACGCGCTGAGGGAGCGCCGCCGGCAGCAGTCGGAGCGCGTCCGTGCCGTCGCCGTCCGCCTGGACGGCCTCCGGAGGGAGCGCTCGTCTGCGGAGATGGCGCTGCGGGAGACCCGTGATCACCTGTCCCGACTCGAGATCGACAGGGCCGAGACGAGGATGCGCATCCAGAACGTCACGGAGGCCATCCGGAGCGAGTTCGACCACGAGCCCGAAGCAGCGCTGGACGCCCCGTGCCCCGGGCTGGCCGAGGGGGTCACGGTCGCCTCCCGGGTGGCCGAACTGGAGCGCGAGCTGAAGTTGATGGGGCCGATCAACCCCCTGGCACTGGCCGAGTTCGATGCGCTGAGGGAACGCCACGAGTTCCTCCAGGGGCAGCTGGACGACATCCGTTCCACCCGGACGGAACTCCGCAAGGTGATCCGGTCGGTCGACGAGGAGATCGTCTCGGTATTCGCTGCCGCCTTCGCCGAGGTCTCGTCACACTTCACCGACCTGTTCGAGGCCCTGTTCCCCGGTGGCCAGGGGCGCCTCCGCCTGACCGATCCCGACGACCTGCTGGAGACGGGCCTCGAGGTGGAGGCACGGCCGTCCGGCAAGAACGTGAAGAAGCTGTCGCTGCTCTCCGGTGGCGAGCGGTCGCTGACGGCGCTGGCCTTCCTGTTCGCCGTCTTCCGCAGCCGACCCTCGCCGTTCTACGTGATGGACGAGGTCGAGGCTGCCCTGGACGATGTCAACCTGCACCGCTTCCTCGGCCTGCTGGAGCAGTTCCGGGACGATGCCCAGCTGCTGGTGGTCAGCCACCAGAAGCGCACGATGGAGGCCGCCGACTGCCTCTACGGGGTCTCGATGGCGCCAGGCGGATCGTCGCGGGTGGTCAGCGAGCGTGTGGAGGCCGAGCGCGTCGCCAGGCGCCTCAGCGTCCTCACCAACGGCTGACGCAGCCCGGCCGCGGCCGGAGAGCCGGAGCGCTGGGAGTACCGTCGTCACCGTGCGCATCCTCGTGGTTGACGACGAGGCCGACCTGCTGGACGCAGTGGCCCGGGGGCTCCGGCGGGAGGGCTATGCCGTCGACACTGCCACCGATGGTGTCGAGGCGCTGGCCAAGGCCGGTTACACCCCGTACGACCTGATCTGCCTGGACCTGACTATGCCCGGTATCGACGGGCTCGAGGTCTGTTCGACGCTGCGTGCCGATCCGATCGGCGAGTTCCCTCCCCGGATCCTGATGCTGACGGCCCGGGACACGGTCGAGGACCGTATCCGGGGCCTCGACGTGGGTGCCGACGACTATCTGGTCAAGCCCTTCGCCTTCGACGAGTTGTCGGCCAGGATCCGGTCGTTGCTCCGACGCGATCCCGGTCGCTCGGGGGCGGTCCTCGAGGTGGGCGACGTTGTGGTGGACACCGCCCGCCACAGGGCCCGTCGTAACGACAGGGACCTCGACCTGACAGCCAAGGAATTCGCCCTGCTGCGGTACTTCATGAGTCGACCCGGCGAGGTCGTCTCCCAGGAGGAGCTGCTGGACCATGTGTGGGACGAGCACGCCGATCCGTTCACCAACACCGTGCGGGTGACCGTCGGGACGTTGCGCCGCAAGCTCACCCTGGACGGTGAGGTGGCGCTGCTGGAGACGGTGGTGGGTTCCGGCTACCGGCTGCTCGACGGGAACGACGCCCCGTGAGCCGATCGGACGTCGGCCTGGCCGGGCGGATGCCGGACCGGTTCGGGAGCCTCCGTACACGGCTGGCCCTGCTGTACTCGATCGTGCTGTTCGCCCTGGCGGCCGTGA
Source organism: Acidimicrobiales bacterium (assembly GCA_022452145.1). NCBI lineage: Bacteria > Bacillati > Actinomycetota > Acidimicrobiia > Acidimicrobiales > Acidimicrobiales bacterium. The sequence continues at coordinate 21,650 of JAKURY010000005.1, forward strand.
TGGTCGGTGGCATCTACCTGGGCCTCTCGCGGGCGCTGTCCGATGAGCCCATGTCCAGGTTGGCCAGGTTCGAGCAGCTGGTGGCGGAGGACGGCGTCGACCAGCCTTCGCTGGCACCGGACGACCGCCTGGACAGGCCGTGGCTGGTCATCTTCGAGGCGGAGGTGAACCGCCGCGCGCTGGAGCGCCTTCGGGCCTATTCGTTCACCGCCCTGGGTGGCCTCTTCCTCGGGAGCATCGCGGTGGGCTGGTACGTGGCCGGCCTGGTCCTACGACCCATCGGACGTATCTCGGCGGTGGCCCGGGAGATAACGGCGACCGACCTGTCACGTCGGATCGACCTGGGTGGGTCGTCGGACGAGCTGCGGGACCTGGCCGACACGTTCGACGAGATGCTCGGCCGACTTGACGAGTCCTTCGAGGGGCAGCGTCGCTTCGTGCAGGAGGCGTCACACGAGCTCCGGAACCCGCTGGCCGTGCTGCGGACCAACCTCGACGTCGTGATGGCCGATCCGGATGCCGGACCCGAGGACTTCCGTGCCGCCGGCCTGGTTGCGGTACGGGCCGCCGAGCGCATGTCGGTGCTCGTGGACGACCTGCTGCTCTACGCCCACCACGAACGGCCGGACAGCCGCCGTGAACCGATCGACCTGGGCACGGTGGTGGCCGAGACGGTCGAGGACTTCGTGGCGGCGGCGTCGCGTGACGGGGTGGGGCTGGACCACGACCGGTCCACGGGCCTGGACGTGGTGGGTGACGCGGCGGCGCTGCGACGTGCCATCGCCAACCTCCTGAGCAATGCCATCAGGGTCTCGGATTCCGGCGGTCGGGTACGTGTGACCACGGGCAGGGACGACGAGATGGTCTGGGCCTCGGTAGTCGACGACGGTCCCGGCCTCCCGATCGACCACCTTGACCGGGTGTTCCAGCGGTTCTGGCGCGGGGACCGCGCCTCGGCAAGGGAGGCCGGGCGCTCGGGCCTCGGGTTGGCGATTGTGAGACAGATCGCCGAGGGGCATGGCGGGCGTGCCACCGTCCGCTCGACGGTCGGTGACGGGGCCACGTTCACCCTCTGGCTGCCCCGCTACGTGGATGCCTGATCCGGCCGTGTCGGGTTTCGGTGGCAAGCGGCCTATTTTCAGAGCCATGAAGGACGATTCCGGCCACCAGGACCGCACCGTCGATCGTCGGAGCATCGAGGTGGGTGGAGACCGGTCGGATCCCCCGGCGTTTCCCGGCCTCCTGCCGGCACCCGTTCCGCCGATACAACCGCCGGTTCGGATCAGTGGACGGGTCATCGCCGGGCTGTTCGCAGTGGCGGTACTCGTGGCAGCCCTGGTGGCCGGTGCCGTCGCCGGCTGGGTCTTGCGGGGCGAGGGCGACCAGGTGGAGACCGGCGTGTCATCCGAGACGCTGGCAGCGGTGATCGGGAGCGTGGTGGCACGCGACGGTGCGACCGTGGATGTGGCCACGGAGGATGCCATCCGGGCGATGTTGACCACCGAAGGCCTCTCGGAGGCGGAGGTCGTATCTCTCGTCGAAGGGGTCATCTCCGAACTCGAGGCCGTCTCGGCAACCGACGTGGAGGCCATCGTGGCCGATCGCCTGTCAGCCGCCCCGGGGCTCTCGGCATCCGACGTGGAGGTCATCCTGGCCGATCGCCTGTCAGCCGCCCCGGGACTCTCGACCGACGACGTCTCGTCGATAGCAGCCTCGATCGTCGCCGAGGCGGCCGGACTCTCGGCCGACGAGGTCGAGGCCATGGTCGGCCGACTCCTTAACGAGTCGGCAGGCCTGACCGCTGAAGAGGTGGAGTCGCTGGTGGCCCGCCTCTTCGCCGAGGCGCCGGTGGACGACTCGGGTGACGAGCCGGTGGTCGCCGTGGCGGAGGCACTGTTCGACTCGGTGGTGCTCGTCTCGGTTCCCGGGGAGGGCTTCGGATCCGGCATCGTCTTTGACGAAGAGGGGCGGATCGTGACCAACGCCCACGTGGTGGACGCCGCTGTCGAGGTGGTGGTCACGCTTCCGAACGGCAGGGAGATCTCCGCTGAGGTGATCGGCGTGGACGTCCGTCGCGACGTCGCCGTCCTGAGGCTGGCCGAGGGCCAGGACAGTTTGGTCCCGGTGGTGTTCGCCTTCAGCAGTGACCTGGAGGTCGGCCAGTTGGCGGTGGCGCTGGGAAGCCCGTTCGACCTGGATCGCACGGTGACCGCGGGGATAGTGAGCGCCCTGGGTCGCGTCATGGACTCCTACGGGTGCCAGTCGGGCGTCGGCGCCGAGTGCGCCGGCGTTGCCATGATCCAGACCGATGCACCGATCAACCCGGGGAACTCGGGCGGCCCGCTGGCCGATCGCAACGGGCGGGTCATCGGCATGAACACGGCGATCCAGAGCACCGGGTTCGGCAACATCGGCGTGGGGTTCGCCATCCCCAGCGACACGGTGGTCCTGGTCGCCCGTCGACTGATCCTCGGTCTGCCTGTGGGTACGGCCTGGTTGGGCATCCGTGGAGAGACCCCGACAGATGGTCGTATCGGTGCCGTGGTCGTCGAGGTCGTGGAGGGGTCACCAGCCGACCAGGCGGGCCTGCATGTCGGTGACCGCATCTTCCGTTCCGACGGTCGGGCCATCCGGGACATGTCATCGTTGCGGGCCGACATCCAGATCCGGCTGCCCGGGGAGCGGGTCGACCTGGAGTACGAGCGTGACGGGGCGACGGGCGTCGCTGAGATCGAGTTGGGGGCGCTGGACGACCATTTCGCCGAGTAGTCGGCGGCTTCGGGCGCTCCGGCCGGAGACCTGACCCCACCGGTAGGCTGCGGCCCCCATGGGTCTCCGTTCCAGCCTCGGTCGCGCCCGCGACGCCTGGTCCACGCACCTGGCAACGGTGCGGGCGGCCGGATCTGTCGACGACCAGACGTGGGAGGACCTGGCCCACGCGCTGCTGCTCGCCGACATCGGGGTGTCCACCACCGAGGCCCTGATAGCAGGGCTCCGCCATCGGGTGGGCATGGACGGCGTCGACGAGATCGAGGGAGTCCTGGGCCTCCTCAAAGAGGAGATCCTGGACCGACTGGGTGGGGCTGACCGTTCCCTGGCGGTCGGAGGTTCGCCGTCGGTGTGGCTGTTCGTGGGCGTGAACGGGGTCGGCAAGACGACCACCATCGGCAAGCTGGGCTGTCGGGAGGTGGCTGCCGGTCGAAGCATCGTGTTCGCCGCGGGTGACACCTTCCGTGCCGCAGCCGCCGACCAGCTGGCTGTATGGGCCGACCGTGCCGGCTCCAGCCTGGTCCGGGGCGCCGAGGGAGCCGATCCCGGATCGGTGGTCTTCGACGCCGTCGAGCACGCGGCGGCCCGTGGGGCCGACCTCGTGTTGGCCGACACGGCGGGGCGGGTCCACACGAGGGGCAACCTCATGGACGAGCTCACCAAGGTGCGGCGGGTGGCGGACAAGGGTGTCGGCACGGTGACCGAGACGCTCCTGGTCATAGATGCCACCACGGGCCAGAACGGCCTGGTGCAGGCCCGCCAGTTCGCAGCGGCCGCCGACGTGACGGGCATCGTGCTGACGAAGATGGACGGGTCGGCCCGCGGCGGGATCGTCGTGGCCGTGCAGGACGACCTCGGCATTCCCGTGAAGCTGGTGGGCGTGGGGGAGGGTCTGGACGACCTGGTGTCCTTCGACCCCCGGGACTTCGTCGACGCGCTGTTCGCCGTCGACGCGGTGGCCTGAGGCAGGGGCCCGGAGGGGACGATCCGTGTTCGAGGGTCTGAGCAGTCGATTCGAGGTAATCCTCCGGAAGGTCCGCGGAAGGGGCCGCCTGGGGCCCGAGGAAATCGAGGAGTTCCTGGGCGAGATCCGGGTGGCCCTCCTGGAGGCCGACGTACACCTCGGTGTCGTTAGGACTCTTCTGGACCGGATAGGGGAACGCGCCGTCGGGTCCGAGTTGGGCGGGGCATTGAATCCCGGCCAGATGGTCGTGAAGATCGTCCTCGAGGAGCTAACCGAGGTCCTGGGTGGCGAGACGTTCCGGCCCGCCTATGCCCCCAAGCCACCCACGATCGTCCTCCTGGCAGGACTACAGGGAACAGGCAAGACGACGGCCGCCGCCAAACTGGCCCGCTGGTACAAGGGCCAGGGCCGGAACCCCATGCTGATAGGTGCCGACCTCCTGCGTCCCGCTGCCGTCGAGCAGTTGCGGACGCTCGGTGGCCGTATCAACGTGCCCGTGTTCAGCGAGGCGACCGATCCGGTGTCGGTGGCACGAGCCGGCCTGGCCGAGGCGGTGGGCCTCGGTCGCGACGTGGTGATCTGCGATACGGCCGGTCGCCTGGCTATCGACGAGGACCTCATGGCCGAGGTGGCCGAGATCTCCGGCGCGCTGCAGCCCCACCACACCTTCCTGGTCATCGACGCCATGACCGGGCAGGACGCGGTCACGACGGCGGAGGCCTTCCATGCCCGCCTCGGACTGGATGCCCTGATCATCACCAAGCTGGACGGTGACGCCAGGGGTGGCGCCGCCCTGAGCGTCAAGGAGGTGGTCGGTCGGCCGATTGCGTTCGCATCGAGCGGCGAGACGCTCGAGGACTTCGAGTCGTTCCACCCGGACCGCCTGGCCGGGCGGATCCTGGGGATGGGTGATGTCGAGACGCTCATAGAGAAGGCGGAGGAGACCTTCGTCGAGGAGCAGGCGGAGGCCGCGGCAGCCCGCATGCTCGAGGGCACGTTCACCCTCGACGACTTCCTCGAGCAGGTTCGCGCGCTCCGGAAGATGGGGTCGATCAGCAGCATCATGGGGATGGTTCCCGGCATGGCCCGGCAGGTCCGCGACCTCGACGCCGAGGTGGACGAGCGCCGAATTGACCGGATAGAGGGGATCATCAACTCCATGACCCCGGCCGAGCGGGTGGATCCGGACGTCATAGACGGTTCGCGTAGGGCCCGTATCGCAGCTGGCAGCGGCACCCAGGTGGGCGAGATCAACCAGTTGGTGAAGCAGTTCCGCGAGATGCGCAGGATGATGAAGCAGATGGGTGCCACGGGCCCGGGTCGGAAGAAGGCCGGCCGCGGGAAGAAGAAGGGTCGCGGCGGGCGGACCACCGCCAGGGGGCCGGCGCCGATCGACGGGAAGGTCGGTGGGAAGAAGGGCCTGTCCTTGCCCGGCCTTGGCGACCTGCCTGCCAGCCCGGGACCATCCTCCAGCGGACTGGACCTCCTGGGCACCTGGCCCTTCGACTGATTCGGCCTCGAGCTGCGTCGACGGTCACCTCCCGTTCTGGACGGCGGTGCTGGAAAACCGGGCGGATCACGGCAGACTGTTCCGACCGAACGGGCGCATCATCGCCCTGCCCAGATTCCGCCCCGCCTGATCGTGCGGGGACGCAACGAGAAGAGAGTGGTACCGACGTGGCCGTGAAGCTCCGCCTGATGCGGATGGGCAAGAAGAAGCAGCCGACCTACCGTGTGGTGGCCGCCGACTCGCGCAAGGCGCGAAATGGGCGGATCATCGAGGCGGTCGGCTTCTACGACCCCCGCCGTGATCCGTCCGTGATCGAGATCGACAACGAGAAGGCCGTCGGGTGGCTGCGCAACGGCGCCCAGCCGACCGAGCGCGTCGAGAAGCTCCTGAAGATCACCGGTGCCTGGGACGAGTTCAAGGGCCAGCCGGTCGGCACCAGTGGTGCGCAGGTGCCCAAGGTCGAGGAGGCTGTGGTCGAGGAGGCTGTGGTCGAGGAGGCTGTGGTCGAGGAGGACCCGTCATGAGCGCAGAGGCACCGATCGCCGAGGGCGTCCTGGAATACCTGATCAGGTCGATCGTCGAGGAGCCGGACGAGGTCCGCATCCAGACCTCGGGCGACGAGCGTTGCACATTCTCGGTGACGGTCGCCGACGGTGACATGGGTCGGGTGATCGGCCGTCGGGGTCGGGTGGCCAACGCAATCCGGACCATCGTCCGGGCCGCGGCGGTCCGTGACGAGACCGAGATCGACGTCGACTTCGTCGACTGACCGTCCTGTGGACGGTCGACCGAGCCACGACGGTCCGGTCCTTCTGGAGGTCGGCCGGATCGACAAGCCCCACGGGCTCCGTGGGGAGGTTGTGGTCAGCCTGATTACCCCGCGACTGGAGCGCCTCGCTGTCGGCTCCGTCCTCCAGACCGACCGTGGTCCGGTGACCGTTCAGTCCAGCAGGCCGCACCAGCACCGTTTTCTGGTCCGATTCGACCGGATTACCGATCGCGACGCTGCCGAGGGCTGGCGCGGCGTGGTGCTCTCGGCGCCACCGGTGCTGGACGCCGATGACGACACCCTCTGGCTCCACGAGCTGGTCGGAGCGACCGTGGTGGACCAGCACGGCATATCGCACGGCACGGTCGTCGCCCTCCTCGACAATCCGGCCAGCGACCTGCTGGAGCTGACAGACGGTCGCCTGGTCCCCCTGGTGTTCGTGGTCGGCCACGAGCCGGGCGTGCGCATAGACGTGGACGTCCCCCCGGGCCTGTTGGATGACGGGTACGTCGAGGGCCGGGAGGATGCCCCGTGACCCTCCGGATAGACATCCTCACGATCTTCCCCGCCATGGTCGAGGGCTATGCGGCCGAGAGCATCCTCGGGCGCGCTTCGGCGGCCGGGCACCTCGACCTCCGGATCCACGACCTCCGACTGGCCACCACCGACGTGCACCGGACGGTCGACGACAGCCCGTTCGGTGGGGGGCCCGGCATGGTCCTCATGCCCGAGCCGGTGTTCGCCGCCGTCGAGGCGGTCGAGCCGCCCCGACCGCTCATCCTCATGGGTCCCGCAGGTCGCTCCTTCGACCAGTCGGTGGCTGGCGAGTTGGCCGCCCTGGACGGGTTCTCGCTGCTGTGCGGTCGATACGAGGGGGTCGACGAGCGGATTCGGACCGACCTCTGCGACGACGAGCTGTCGATTGGCGACTTCGTACTGGCAGGCGGGGAGTTGGCGGCGCTCGCCGTCGTCGAGGCCGTGGCCCGTCTCCGACCCGGCGTGCTCGGCAACTCTGCCTCGCCCGAGGAGGAGTCCTTCGCCGACGGCCTGCTCGAGTATCCGCACTTCACCCGACCGGCCGACTTCCGAGGCATGGAGGTGCCCGACGTGCTCCGGTCGGGCGATCATGCCCGGATCGGCCGGTGGCGCCGGGCATCGGCCCTGGCCCGGACCATGGCCAGCAGACCCGACCTGATCCTGCGTCGAGGCGGATTGTCCGAGGCCGATCGGGCGCTGCTCGACGAGTTCGACCTGCCCGGGGACTGAGCCGGACGACACAGGGGGTCGCCCACGGCCTCCGGTGTCGTCATCGGCGCGCGGCCGTATGCTGGCGGACCGGTCCGCAACCCGGACCTGATACCCGCCGCTCCCCAGTCGGAGAGGCACACGAACTCCGTCCGAACCCAATCCTTCGGACCCGGCCTCCCGAGGACGAGCCATGCAGCCCACCGATCTCGTCGATCACCAGAGCCTCCGCGACGACATTCCCGACTTCGGCGCTGGCGACACCCTCAAAGTGCACGTCCGCGTTGTCGAGGGCAACCGCAAGCGGATCCAGTTGTTCGAGGGCGTGGTCATCAAGCGCCAAGGGAGCGGCATACGGGAGACCTTCACCGTGCGCAAGCTGAGCTTCGGCGTCGGCGTCGAGAGGACCTTCCCCCTGCACTCTCCGATCATCGACCGGATCGAGGTGGTGACCCGGGGCGACGTCCGTCGGGCGAAGCTCTACTACCTCCGCGATCGGATCGGGAAGCGTGCCAAGGTCAAGGAGAAGCGGGACTTCTGATCCCGCTGCAACCGGGTCCGCTGTAGGGGCCGCTGTCGTACCCGGCTCCTAGCGTCGCCGCCATGGCGGTGCGGGCAGAGGACCACGATTCCAGGTACCGGGGCATAGCGCCCCATCTGGCCCTGGGGGCCTGGGGCGAACAGGTGGCCGAACGCCGTTACCGCCGGGACGGCTACCGCGTGCTGGCGCGCAACTGGTGGTGTTCCTCGGGTGAACTCGACCTGATCGTCGGTCGCGGCGACCTGGTGGTGTTCAGCGAGGTGAAGACCCGATCGTTTACCTCCTTCGGGTGGCCGACCGAGGCCGTGGACCGCCGACGACAGGTACGGCTCCGATCGGCGGCTGCGGCCCGGTTCCGATCGACGGGAACCAGGCCGACCGAGGTTCGCTTCGATGTCATCTCGGTGCTCCCCGGCCGTGTCGAGAGACTGGAGGGAGCATTCTGAGCCGCTCCTCCAGCCGAGTGATCCAGAGCCGCTCCTCCGAAAGGGTGGTCAGCGAGCGCGCCGCCTGGACCAGCAGCCCCGGTGCCAGTGCCGGCGGAGGTCGGGAGCATCGACCGGCACGATCACGAGGTGTCCGAGCCCGGGAGGGATGTCGCGGCTGCACCCCGGGCAGGTGTATGCCTTCGTGGCCTGGTACGGATGGATGAACCGCTCCTCCAACTCACCGAGGACCTCCGGGTTCTCCACCTCAGGAGGCCCGGGTCCGAGGGCCACTCACAGGAACAGTGCCCATGCGAGGAGTAGAACGGCGACGGCGACCGCCGCTCCCACGTAGACGACGTCGCTGGGTCGGCGGGTCCTGGTGCGCTGCGGATCGAAGCCCATGTAGTCAGTATCGTCTCCCGGGTCATGCGACCCCACCCCATCATCCCGATAGTCGGCCTGGTCATGCTGGCGGCGTGTGCGGGATCGCCTCCACCGGTTCCGGGAGCCGACACCGGCACGGCGGACCCGGTCCTGGTCGAGGGCCGCGAGGTCTGGGCCAGGTCGTGCGCCTCCTGCCACGCTCCCGACGGTGCGGGAGGCAGTGGTCCGTCGATGCGTGCCATCGTGGAGCGCTTCCCGGACCCCGGAGACCAGGTCGTCGTGATCGCCGATGGTCGTGGGGGTATGCCAGCGTTCGGTGGCCGCTACTCGGTCTCCGAGATCCGTGCCGTCGTCCGATACACCCGCGAGGTGCTCTGAACACCTCACCCGGTCCGTCGCCGGTCGACCGGGAGCGGGCTCGAGGACGAGGCCACGAGTTCATAGCCGGAAACCTGTTCCCGGAGGACCTGTTCGACAGGAAGTAGGCCCCGTTCGACGAGAACCTCGACGGGAGTGGGCCACGTTTGACGGAAACTTCGACGGAAACTTCGACGGGAAGTAGTACCTGTTCGATGGGAGGTTCCGCCGGGGCTGAATCTCTCGACCCAGCGGTACACTTCGTCCCCGGTTCGGCACGACGTGTGCCGAACCAGATCAGAACACCCCCACCCACCCACGGTCGCCCCAGGGCGCGAGGCGGGGGCGAGACGAACCGTTGGGAAGGGAGACCACGACATGGCCGTCGTGACCATGAAGCAGCTGCTCGAGGCGGGTGTCCACTTCGGACACCAGACCCGTCGTTGGGACCCGAGGATGAGGCGGTTCATCCACGGAGAGCGGTCGGGTATCTACATCATCGACCTCCAGCAGACCCTCGAGCGGATCGAGTCGTCGTACACGTTCGTACGCGACCTCGTCGCCGACGGTGGCAGGGTGCTCTTCGTCGGGACGAAGCGCCAGGCGCAGGACGCCATCCGCTCCTACGCCGAGAAGTGTGGCATGCCCTATGTGAACCAGCGGTGGCTGGGCGGCATGCTCACCAACTTCCAGACGATCTCCAAGCGGGTGTCCAAGATGCAGGAGTACCAGCGCATGCGCGACTCCGGCGAGTTCGAGGCCATGCCGAAGAAGGAGGCCCTCATGCTGGGCCGCGAGCTGGAGAAGCTCGAGCGCAACCTGGGAGGCATCCAGGACATGGAGCGCCTGCCCGACGCCATCTTCGTGCTGGACACCGTGAAGGAGCACATCGCGGTCACCGAGGCCAACAAGCTGGGCATTCCGATTGTCGCCGTGGTCGACACCGACTGCAACCCGGACGTCATCCAGTACCTCATCCCCGGTAACGATGACGCCATCCGGTCCGGGCGCCTTCTCTGCCGGGTGGTCGCCGACGCAATCGAGGAGGGTCGATTCATCGTCAACTCCCGGAGTGGCGGCGATGAGGGCCCATCGCTGGATGCCGACGACCGCGCCGCCGAACAGGAACAGGCTCGTGCATCGGCGGCCGCTGAGGCCGCAGAGCGCGATGCCCGCGTCGCCGCCACCGTGGCCTCGCCTGTCGAGGAGGCTGCTGCGCCTGTCGGGGTCGAGGAGGCTGCTGCGCCTGTCGGGGTCGAGGAGGCTGCTGCGCCTGTCGACGTAGCAGTCACCACCGATGGTGAGCAGGCCTGACTATGGCAGACATCACCGCAAGGGAAGTGAAGGCGCTGCGAGACGCGACGGGCGCCGGGATGATGGACGCCAAGAATGCGCTCGTCGAGTGTGACGGCGACGCCGAGGCCGCATCGCAATTACTCAGGGAGAGGGGACTGGCCAAGGCCGCCACCCGGTCCGACCGCGACAACGTGGAGGGGGCCGTGGGCCTCGTCTCCGACGGTCGTCGAGCCGCCCTCGTGCACCTCAAGTGCGAGACCGACTTCTCGGCCAAGTCCGAGGGCTTCCTGTCCCTCGTCGACGACCTGACCAACGCCGTGCTGGCCGAGGGCGTGGGTGCCGTCGAGGCCCGCACCGCGGCGATCGACGACCTTCGACTCTCCATCAAGGAGAACATCGAGGTGGGCCGGGTCGACCTGATCGAGGTCGCTGACGGCAACGCTCTCGACACCTACCTGCACGTCCAGGATGGCCGAGGCGTGAACGGGGTCGTGGTCGAGGGTTCCGGCGTCGACCAGGAGACCCTCCACCAGGTGGCCCTCCACATCGCCTTCGCCAAGCCGACGACCCTCACCCGTGGCGAGGTTTCGGCCGAGCTGGTGGAAGCCGAGCGGGCCGCCCTGTTCGAGATCACCAGGGCCGAGGGCAAGCCCGAGCAGGCCTGGGACAAGATCGTCGAGGGCCGTCTGACCGGTTGGTTCCGGGAGACCGTCCTGCTGGAGCAGGGGCTCCACGGTGACAAGACCTCGGTGGCCGACACGCTGAACGGCGGCAGCATCGAGAGGTTCATCCAGGCCTACCTGGGGGCCTGAGGTGTCCGCCGACGACCGGATCCCAGCCCGTTGGGACCGCGTGGTCCTGAAGGTCTCCGGTGAGGCCTTCGCCGGCGAGGCCGGATACGGAATCGACGGAGAGATCGTTGGCCGGATCGCCAGGGACATAACCGATGTCCGCGGCGAGTTCGCGGTCGACATAGCGGTGGTGGTCGGAGGCGGCAACATCTGGCGTGGTATGTCCGGGGCGGGTGCGGGGATGGACCGGGCCCAGGCCGACTACATGGGCATGCTGGCCACCTCGATAAACGCACTGGCCCTCCAGGACACCCTGGAGCAGCTGGGGCAGCCCACCCGGGTCCAGTCGGCCATCCACATGGCCCAGATCGCCGAGCCGTACATCCGGCGTCGTGCCATCCGGCACCTCGAGAAGGGCCGTGTGGTCATCTTCGCCGGTGGCACCGGCAACCCGTTCTTCACCACCGACACGGCCGCAGCGCTCAGGGCGATCGAGATCGAGGCCGGTGTCGTGCTCAAGGGGACGCACTCCGGAACCGACGGGATCTACACGGCGGACCCGAAGCTCGATCCGGAGGCCACCAGGCTCGAACAGGTCTCCTACCTCGACGTGATCCAGAAGGGCCTGAAGGCAATGGATGCGACGGCCATCACGCTCTGCATGGACAACGACATGCCGATCGTCATGTTCGACCTCATGGCCTCGGGTAACGTCCGGTCCATCCTCGCAGGAGAGTCGATCGGCACGTTGGTCACCTGATCCGGAGCCGACGGTGATCCTGCCGGACGACGGACGGAGCACGCTGTGAGCGACGAGATGATCCAGATGGTCCTCGACGAGGCCGCTGCGGCGATGTCGGAAGCTGTCACGCACGTCCGGCGCGAGTTCTCGACGGTGCGTACCGGGCGGGCCTCCTCGTCTTTGGTGGAAAAGATCATGGTGAACGCCTACGGAGTCGAGATGCGCCTTCAGGAACTTGTCAGCTTCTCCATCCCGGAGGCCCGCCAACTCTTGGTGACGCCACACGATCCGGCAAACGTGCCGGTAATCGAGAAGGCGATCATGGTCGCCGACCTGGGGCTGACGCCCGGCAACGACGGGCGCAGCATCCGACTGAGCTTTCCGGAGCTGACCGAGGAACGCCGACGCGATCTGGTACGCATGGTGAACGGCATGGCCGAGGACGGAAGGAACCGGATGCGTGGATTGCGGCGGCACGCCCGCAAGGACCTCGACGAGTTGGAGGGTTCCGTGTCCGAGGACGACATCAAGTGGGCAGGCGACCGACTGGACGAGATGATCCACGGTTTCGAGACCGATATCGACAAGGCCCGCTCGGCCAAGGAAGACGAACTGCTCGAGGTCTGAACCGACGGCGGATAGCGACGGCGATAGGGGTGTCAGCGTGAACGAACAGCAGGGGAGGGGCCAGCAGGGCCACGAGTTCGAGGACATCCGGATCCTCGGGCTGGACTCGCCGGACGACGACGTCGAGCCCGGCCGTTCCGTCTTCGCCGGCGACTCACCGGGGGACGACCTGCCGCACTGGACCGAGCCACCTACCGGCGACGTGACGGGCGGGGGTCCCGTGGTTGACGATCCGTGGGCCGGACTGGAGGGCACGCCACGCTGGTCCGACGATGTCCCCGAGGACCACGAGTCCCAGCAGCCGGTCGGCGACCACGTGGAGGCCGCCGCGGTGTTCTTCGACGACGGTCCACTCGGCTCTATGGGTGCCGCGGAGTTCGACCCGCCGCTGCTGCCGCCAGACGAGCCACTGCCCGACCCCGGCGGGGCCGACGAAGCGCCTCCTGGTCGGGCCTCCGAACCGGTGCCGCCTGCTCCGCCCCGCCCAGGTGGTGGTACGGGTTCGCGCGGTGGCGGCCGGGACCTTCCGCTCGCCATTGTCAGCGGGGTGGGCCTCGGGGCCCTGGCGCTGGTGGCGTTCAAGATCGGCGCCGGCGCCACGCTGGCCCTGACCACGTTGCTGCTGGTTATGGCGGCCGCCGAGTTCTTCCTCGCGGTCCGCCGGTCCGGCTACCAGCCGGCCTCCCTGCTCGGCATCACCGCCGTGGCTGCGCTGAACCTGGGGGCCTACTGGCGGTTTGAAGCCGCTGTGCCCCTCATCCTGGCCCTGACGGTGCTGTTCACGTTGTTCTGGTACCTGACGGGCGTCGACCGCCAGGCCCCGATGCTGAACGTGTCGGTGACCCTGTTCGGCGTCATCTACGTGGGCTTTCTCGGTTCCTTCATCGGCCTCATGCTCACCGACCCGAACGGGATCGGGATGCTGCTGGCCGCCGTGCTGTGCACGATCGGCTACGACACCGGAGGCCTCGTGGTCGGCGGGATGATAGGCCGGAACCCGCTGTCCGCCGTGAGCCCCAACAAGACGATGGAGGGCCTCATCGGGGGCATGATCGCGGCCTTCGCCATGGCCATGCTCGTGGTGGGCCGAATCACACCGTTCGGCCAGGACCCCGGCGACCTGGGTTCGGCCTTCGTCCTGGGCCTAGTGGTAGCGCTGGCCGCTCCGGCGGGCGACCTGTGCGAGTCGATGATCAAGCGGGACCTCGGCATCAAGGACATGGGCAGGATCCTTCCCGGCCATGGCGGGCTGATGGACCGCTTCGACGCATTGCTGTTTGTCCTGCCGGCCACGTACTACACCGCCAGACTGATGGACCTGTTCGCCGTCTGACCCGTTTCCGCCTGCGGAGACCCCATCGGTAGGCTCGCTCCATGCCCGCGACCTCGGTGGCCGTGCTCGGGTCGACCGGCTCGATCGGGACCCAGACGCTCGACGTCGTGGCCGACCGACCCGACGAGTTCGACGTGGTGGCCATCGGCGCCGCACGGTCGGTCGGCATGCTGATCGAGCAGGCCTCCAGGTTCCGGCCCGAGGTGGTCGCCATCGCCGATGCCTCCCTGGCCGCCGAGGTGGTTGCAGGGGTACCGGACGGCACCGAGGTCCTGGCCGGCCCGGATGCGATGGCCGACGCCGCTGTCATCGCGGAGGTGGCCATCAACGGGGTGGTCGGCTTCGCAGGCCTCCCGGTCACCCTGGCGACCCTTGCCGCCGGGAAGCGCCTGGGTCTGGCCAACAAGGAGTCCCTGATCGCCGCAGGCCCGGTGGTCCAGCGGGCCCGGTCCACCCCGGGGGCCGAACTGCTGCCGGTCGACAGCGAGCACTGCGCCGTCCACCAGTGCCTGCGAGCCAACGACGTGGATGAACGGGTATCCCGCATCGTTCTGACGGCCTCCGGTGGGCCGTTCCGCGGTCGTTCGGCAGACGAGCTGGCGACCGTGACGGTGGAGGCGGCGCTGGACCATCCCACCTGGACCATGGGCCAGAAGGTCACCGTCGACTCGTCGACCCTGATGAACAAGGGCCTAGAGGTGATCGAGGCGCACGAGCTATTCGGGATCGACTACGACCGGATCGACGTGGTGGTCCACCCGCAGTCGATCGTCCACTCCATGGTGACCTTCTCGGACGGGGCGACAATCGCCCAGCTGTCCAATCCCGACATGCGCCTCTGCATCGGCTACGCGTTGGCGTGGCCGGACCGCCTCGACGTGTCCTACGGGGAGATCGACTGGTCCCGGTTGGACCGACTGGACTTCGAGCCGCCTGACCGGCAGGCCTTCCCATGCCTGGGCCTCGCCTTCACCGCCGGCCGGGAGGGCGAGACGGCTCCGGCATGGCTGAATGCCGCCAACGAGGTGGCGGTCGAGGCCTTCCTGGACGGAACGCTGTCCTGGGTCGGGATCTCCGAACTGCTGGCCGAGGCCCTGGATGCCTGGCCCGGCGACCGGGCCGATGACGTTGACGCCGTGCTGGACGTGGACCGTAGGGCCCGAGTCGCCGCCCGGGCCCTCGTCGTCGCCCGGGCCTGACGGTGGCGGTCGACCTCAACGGCCCCGGGGCTTCCGGGCCGATCGTGCACAGCACGGGCGATGACCGCATCCGACTGCTCCTCCTCATCGGCGCCGTCGTGTCCTTCGGGCTCATCGGGGGCCTGTCGGGCCTGGTGGTGGTCTCCTCGATCGTCGTCATGCTGGTGCTCCACGAACTCGGACACTTCGTGGTGGCGCGCCTTGCCGGCATGCAGGTGACCGAGTTCTTCCTGGGGTTCGGGCCCCGCCTCTGGTCGGTGCGCCGAGGCGAGACCACCTACGGGTTGAAGGCCATTCCGGCTGGCGCCTACGTGCGGATCACCGGGATGAGCAGCCTCGACGTCGTCGACCCGGCCGTGGAGTACCGGACCTACCGGCAACAGTCCTACCCGAGGCGGATGGCGGTCGCCCTGGCGGGCTCCGCAACCCACTTCGCGGTGGCCCTCGCCCTTCTGTTCGTCGTCTACGTGGCGGTGGGGCGACCAGATCCCACGCGGTGGGTGGTCGGCGAGGTGGTGTCCGGCTCGGCCGCAGCGGCCGCCGACGTACACGTGGGAGACCGGATCGTGTCTGTGGACGGTGTGGAGACCCCGGGCTTCGAGGAGTTCGGGAGGGTGGTCCGTGGGCTTCCGGGTCAGGCGGTGGTCGTGGTCACGGAGCGGGAGGGCGATCGGTCGAAGCGCACGATGGTGCTCGGTGAGCGGCTGATGGTGGACGGCACGGACGCAGGGTTCTTCGGAGTGGGCCCCGATCGGCCCATGGAGACCCTCGGACCGGTCGATGCCGCCGCCGAGGCGTCGGCCCGCTTCGTCGACCTCGTGGGACTTTCCGTCGATGGCCTGGTCGGGTTCTTCACCCCGGATGGGCTGGCCTCGTTCTTCACGGGCGGGATCGGATCCCCGGAGGCGCCGCACCCTGACGTGCCCGCGGGCGGATCCGGGCCGGGTCCGGTCGTCGAGACCGGCGCGGATCCGGCCGATGACGAGCGCCTGCTCTCGATCTACGGGGCGGCCCGCCTGGGAAGCGCCATGCTCGACGACGGCTGGTCGACCTACCTGTGGTTCCTGATCCTCATCAACGTCTTCATCGGCGTCTTCAACCTGGTACCGCTCCTGCCGCTCGACGGTGGCCACGTGGCCATCGCCACATATGAGCGGATCCGGTCGGTGGGCGGCCGTCGGTACACCGCCGATGCTGCGAAGTTGATTCCCCTCACCTGGGCGGTGGTGACCCTGTTGATCGCGGTGTTCGTCGTGGCCCTCTACCGCGACATCGTGGACCTGCCTGACTTCGGCTGAGCTGGCCTGCGACAGCGGTCAACCGGTCACCGATAGCCTCATTCCCATGGAGGTCAAGGCAGCGATCGAGCGCCGGCCCACCCGTCAGGTGATGGTCGGAAGCGTGGCCGTCGGCGGCGACGCGCCGATCACGGTCCAGTCGATGACCGTCACCCGGACGGCAGACCACGAGGCGACCCTCCAGCAGATCTACGACCTGGCCATGGCCGGTGCCGACATCGTGCGTTGCACCTGCAACGAGATTGAGGCCGCCGAGGGACTGGCCCGGATCGTGCCCCGGTCGCCGGTCCCGATCGTGGCCGACATCCACCACCAGTACCGGATGGCCCTGGCGGCACTCGAGGCCGGCGTGCATTGCCTCCGCCTGAACCCGGGCAACATCCGCAAGCCCGAGCACATCCGGGCCGTGGCCACAGAGGCACGCGACCGGGGCGTCCCGATCCGGATCGGCGTCAACGGCGGATCATTGCATCCGGACCTGTACGAGAAGCACGGTGGCCGGGTTACCCCCGAGGCGATGGTCGAGTCGGCCCTGGACGAGATTCGGTTCTTCGCCGATGTCGACTTCGACCTGATCAAGATCTCCGTGAAGGCCTCCAGCGTCCCGATCATGGTCGAGGCCTACAGGCAGCTGTCCGAGGTAACCGACTACCCGCTCCACCTCGGAGTCACCGAGGCCGGCCCCCCACCGGCGGGCCTCATCAAGTCGTCTGCCGGCATCGGGGCCCTGCTGTCGCAGGGCATCGGTGACACGATCAGGTACTCCCTGACCGCCGATCCGGTGGAGGAGGCCCGGGCCGGCCGGGCGCTGCTAGAGGCAATGGGCCTCCGGGAGCGCCGGAACGTCGACCTGATCGCCTGTCCCAGCTGTGGTCGGGCCGAGATCGACGTCGTGGCCGTGGCCGCCGACGCCATGGCCGCCTTCGCCGACCGGGAGATTCCACTCCAGGTGGCGGTCATGGGTTGTGTGGTGAACGGGCCCGGGGAGGCCCGCGACGCCGACCTCGGAATCGCTGCGGGAAACCGACGTGGCCATCTTTTCGTGAAGGGCCGGAACGCGGCGGTGGTGGCCGAGGACGAGATGGTCGACGCCCTGGTGGAGTGGGCCGAGTTGATCCACGCCGAGGGTGCTGAAGCGGCCCTGGCCCGGGTCGACACCGAGAAGGCGGCCCGCGAGGCTGAACGGGATCGCCTGCGGCTGTTGGTCGACCAGGGCGAGGATGTCAACGACGCCGGTACGCGGATCGAGCTCATCCGAAGGCACGCTGGCTGACGGCGCCTGGCCGGCGGCGAATACGGCCACAGTTGGCGCCTGGCCGAAGATGGCGACGCGTCAAGCCCCTAGGCGGTGCCCTGGTCCGAAGGTATGCTCTTCGACGCATGAATCGCCGGTATTCCGACGAGGCGTGGGCTCTGCCCACGCCTCTTGTTTTCGGTACCGGCGTTCGACCGCGAGG